>CANJEF010000082.1 GCA_947472965.1 Sphingobacteriales bacterium | reverse complement strand
CATAGCTCATTCCTTCTTCAGCATCAGAGGCATTTTTTGTTATCAGTTCACGCAGCTCTTCAAATCCTGTTCGCAGTTCAGCAGGCAATGCCTTAATATAATCTTTGACTGATGTGATTTTTGTGTCTTTCATAGACTTTAATACTAGGTTATTTTTTCTTGAATATTCCCCTTAATAATAGAGCAATAAAAACAACTATACCTACAATGATTTCTCCTTTGTATTTTTTGAAAAATGAATAAAATTTTTCCATATCGTAAAAATATACTTTTACTTTCTGATGCGTAAAAAACATTTAAAAAGACTCCCCTCCTGGATAGGAGGGGTGGCACCGACGAGGAGCGCGGAGCGATCCGATATCGGTGCCGGGGTGGTGGAATCTAAAAACAAATACAACTTTAATAAGATACTATTTTCCGAATTACTTTTTAAAATTAAATCCACCACCCCGGCACTCATTCGTCTGCACCTTCGGTGCATTCTCATTCGCGCCACCCCTCCTGTCCAGGAGGGGAGTCTTTATGACGGACTCGTCCTAAAAAAGTTTATATGTTTAATTATTAGTCCTGACACCTGTTTACATAATTTCTCTTCCTGACAATCTTGCTTCGCTCTATATCGGGATGAAACACCTGGACAGGAGGAAAGTCTTTTAATCTATCTTGATAGCAGCTCTATTAATACTTTAATTAATCTCAACCAATTGAATCCAGTTGCCGCATGTGTCATCAAGTACTGCCATGTTAACTGTGCCCATCTTGGTAGGCATTATCTTAAACTCAACATTCAAGTCCTTTAGCCGCTCATATTCGTAATCGAGACTTTTCACCTCGAAGGTTGTACAAGGAATCCCAGCATCATACAGGGCCTCTTGATATATTTCAGCAGGTTCAAATGAAATCGGTTCAAGTAAGAGCTCAACACCATCTGTATGTTCTTTGGAAACGACGGTAAGCCATTTATGTTCTCCGATGGGTATTTCTGTTTTGATAGCAAATCCCAAAATATCTGTGTAGAATTTGATGGCTCTTTCCTGGTCGTTTACTAAGATGCTTGTGATGCTTATTTTCATGATTTGATTTTAAAAGAACATCTTACAAATGTTATAGACCAACGTAAATGGCTTGATCTCTCATTTCAATTGGATAGGTCTTCATGTTGTAGCCTTCACCTGTAACGTTATATCCGTTTTTAAGTGAAAATTTAAACCGGTGAAGCGGACATACTGCATTGCCTTGCATGTCTATATAACCCATTACCATTTTAGCACCTGCATGAGGACATGTAGATTGAAATGCATAAAGTTTATTATTGAATTTAGCTATGCAGATTACTTTATCTGCTACTTCCGCCTGAACCATGTCGTAATTACCAAAGCCCAATGATGCGATCGATTCAGCAACGAAATGCCATGTATACTCCTTAAGCGCCATAGTCGTGATGCTGTATACTCGTTTTATAAGGATAACGCTTTACATATACTTCTCTTATCAAGGCCAACATGCTAATACGTAGTTTGTCAATGGCCCTTCTTTCTGTGGCAGAAATGAAAACACAATTGCCAGTCGTTTCTTCTTCCCACCTTTTTCTCAAGTCATCCAGAAGGCTTTCTTTCACTTCGGGTTCAAGCCATTTATCAAAATTTATTTCCTCGTAAGCATCCATTTTGTTGAATACTGTAATGGTTGGTTTGTCGGCACATCCCAATTCTGCCAATGTAGCATTCACCACTTTTATTTGATCTTCATATTGTGGATGGGATATATCAACAACGTGCATTAGAATATCACTTTCTTTTACTTCTTCTAGTGTGCTCTTGAAACTTTCTATCAGGTGGTGGGGTAGTTTTCTGATGAATCCAACTGTATCACTAAGAAGGAATGGTGTGTTTTCAAATACCAACTTTCTGGTGGTGGTGTCGAGTGTTGCAAATAGTTTATTTTCCGCTAGCACTTCACTTTTGCTCAAAAGGTTCATTAACGTCGATTTGCCAACATTTGTATAGCCCACCAATGCAACGCGAATGAATTCACCTCTTTCTTTCCGTTGCGTATAGGCTTGCACTTCAATTTCCTTGAGCCTTTTTCTTAGCAATGATATTTTTTCGCGAATGATACGCCTGTCGGTTTCAATTTCTGTTTCACCCGGACCTCTTGTGCCGATACCACCTCCAAGTCTTTCAAGGTGTTTCCACATCCCGCGCAAGCGAGGAAGGATATATTGGTATTGGGCCAATTCCACCTGTGCTTTCGCTTGTGCAGTTTTGGCGCGGCTGGCGAAAATATCAAGGATAAGGTCGCTTCGGTCTATTGTTTTGATACCAACGGCTTCTTCAATATTGCCGATTTGTGAACCGCTTAGTTCATCATCAAAAATCAGCAGACCAATATTTTTATCTTGGGCATATTTTTTGATCTCTTCCAGTTTTCCTTTTCCGATATATGTTCTACTGTCGGGGTGCTGAAGTCTTTGCACCACTTTTTTATCTGTTACGGCGCCTGCAGTAGAAGCAAGAAAAGCAAGCTCTTCCATGTATTCAGTGACCTGTTGCTCCGTTTGGTGGTTGTGTATGACCCCAACCAGGATGGCATTTTCTGATTTTTCAAGAAGTTTCTTTTTTTCGAGCACGTCAGGTGATTGGTGTTAAATGAAATAAAAGCATGGAAACAGTGAATGAAGATAAGCTAAAGGCCCGGAGTCAGGAATTGTCTAAGCGGTTGAAAAATGATTATTTATTTTAATACATGATTTCAACATATCCCATATGCACTGATTAGTATCATTTACAATCCGCTTATGGCCAATCCAAGTGAAAAAGGTTTCACAGCTGGTCCATACCCTACTTTGAAGAACTCTGTTAGGGTATAGGATCCGAATAGACTGATGTTTCCATATCCAATGCGTGCTATTCCGGCTATTCTAGTCCCGTTGAAATTTCGCTTGTCTTTTGTCTTGATAAAATAGCCACCCTTGTTTGATGCATCCAGGTCAATCTTCGATTTTACCTTTCCGTCAAGTATTGTTCCTATTTTAACCCCCAATGCAAATTTCCAACCGGTATTCATGTTTTCAGGTTTGGTAGAGTACCTTAATTCCAATGGCACCTCAAGGTAGCCAGTGGCCAATTTGCTCTTTTTGTATTTGGTGATGCTATCGTTTTTGAATGTGGTGCCAGTTCTATTTGCCACATCAATTGCAGTTTTGTTAAAATAAATATTGTCAGTGCCAACACCTGGACCAATGGCTACGCTGAATTTGGGATTGGTTTTGAATCTAAAATCCATCAAAAAATAAGCGTTGAAGGTTTTTGACAACCCTTTGGTATTGAGGCCATCTTTGTTACTCCACCCTGCATAACCCACCTGTAGCATAAAGTGATCTGAGGCCCTTTTTGAAAAATCTGTCTTGCTCCAATCAAATTTCTTTGGCTTCTCTGTCTTTTCCTGGGCAAAAGCTCCAAGTGTGCAGCAGGTCAGGAGGAATCCTAATATCAATTTCATATGCTTGTTTAAGTTGTCAAAAGTATCGTCTCAAGGCTTAACAAAAGGTTAAGATTGAGGTTGCAAAGGTAATGCACTTCAGCCGTTTTTGGCAATTTGCTTATATCAATGGATTTAAGGGGGGGGTATAGCTGCTAAAACGCTACAGGCGACAATTATTGATGTAAATTAAAGTAACCAAAACAACATGTATGAATGAGCAAAAAATCCCATCGGTAGGTGATTGGATGATCACGCTACTGATACTTTCTATTCCCCTGGTTAATTTTATCGTGCTTTTATTTTGGGCCTTCAGTAGTGGTACAGACCCTATCAAGGCAAATTTTTCAAAAGCTGCCCTTCTTTGGCTATTGATCATTATTGTGCTTTATGCATTGTTCTTCGGTGCACTGATCGGAGCTTTTATAGGGGCCAAGTATTGATCGGATGTTTTAAATTAAAATAGCCGGCTGATGTATCAACCGGCTATTATGTATTACCCCTATTATTTATTTTATCAAGTCTTTTTCTAACTGTTCAAGTGAAACACCCTTGGTCTCGGGCATTTTTGTGAGAACCCAAACCAATTGCATGATCATCATAAAGGCAAAGAAGGCAAATATCGGCCAGGGATTGTCTTTAAAAATACCATTTTCCTTATCAAGAAATACCGGGGTTATCAATGTTATCAATGCTGCAAAAACCCAGTGTATACTCGCTCCAAACGATTGACCCATGGCACGTACCTGGTTTGGAAATATTTCCGAAATAAACACCCAGATTACTGCACCTTGTCCAACCGCATGGGCTGCAATAAACATCAGCAGGAAGGACAGTAAAAAGGCAGGTGAGGCTCCCGCATAGAAAGCCCATGCAACCATGGAGAGGCTTAGGATATATCCAAAGGAACCAATCAGTAGCAAGGTTTTTCTGCCTAGTTTATCTATTAAGTATAATCCAACAAATGTGAAAGCCAGGTTCGTTCCACCTATGGCAATTGAGTTGAATAGCGATTCCTTGGCAGCCAGTCCTGCCCTTTCTAAAATTTCTGGGGCATAATATAATATGAAGTTGATTCCGGAAACCTGGTTAAAAAAGGCCACCATAAATGCCAGCCATATTACCCTTGAATTTTTTGAGTTGAAAAAAGTACCGGCACTGAGTTTATTCGATTCCTGTTGATTTTGGATGGAAGCAATTAGTCCTTCTACATCATCGGTATTCAATTTTGCCATGATTTCCCTTGCTCCGGCAACATCATTTTTTTTGCTGATCAACCAGCGTGGACTTTCTGGTATCCCAAAAACCATCAACGTATAGATCCCTGCAGGGATTACCATGATACCAAGCATCCATCTCCAGTCGTTCTCCCCTCCAATTCCTTCAAGAAAATAGTTTGAAAGGAAGGCAATCAAAATCCCGAATACAATATTGAATTGATACATCGCTCCGAGTCTGCCTCTTGTTGAAGGCGTGGAAATTTCAGAAATATAGGTTGGTGCCGCAACAGAAGATATTCCAATGCCAAGTCCACCAATGAACCTGAAAAAGGAAAAGGTATAAGGATCTTGTGCAAGCGCAGAACCAATGGCAGAGGCCGTGAACAAGATTCCTATCCAAAGCAAGACTTTCTTTCTTCCGTATTTGTCTGTTGGATTTCCTCCGAAGATAGAACCAACAACGGTTCCCCAGAGGGCCATCGACATGATGAAGAAACCATGAAACCAAGGACTAGTATGCCATAGTTCTTTAATAGGCAAGTTGGCACCAGAGATTACAACGGTATCAAAACCAAAGATGAAACCGGCAAGTGCCGCAATCAATGAGATACCGAATAATCCTTCACTGAATTTTGGTTTATTCATGTTAACTGAATCTTGTGTCATATTCTTTTGGCTTTAATTATCCAGTAAAATAGGGTATTTTTTCTGAAAATGAGCATTCAGCAGATCTTCTAAGTGTAGTTGAATTTTTATTTTCTTCGAATGAAGGGTATTCTAAAACTTCTTACATTTATCTAAATCAGTTTTGTATGAAAGCCAACCTGTGCTTCGGACTCTTATTCCTTACATGCTTTGCTTTGCAAGCCCAACCCAACAGTGTAAAGTTGGTAAAAGATAAAAATAATTCTGCTGTTCATGTAATGATCAATGGAAAACACTTCACTGATTTTTTTTATCCCGATACCATTGCAAAGCCAGTGCTTTATCCAATCAATGCACCCAATGGAACTGCCATCACCAGAGGGTTTCCAGTAAATCCATTACCGAATGAACCCACTGATCACCCACATCATTTGGGATTGTGGATGAATTATGAAAGTGTAAATGGATTGGATTTCTGGAATAATTCCTATGCCATTCCTGCTGATAGAAAGCATCTTTATGGCAGCATTAAATTTCAGAAAATAACTGAAATGAAAAGCGGGGAAGTGGGTAAGTTGGGTTATGAAGCTTTATGGGTTGACATTGAAAATAAAACACATCTTGAGGAAAAGACAAATTTTGAATTCAAAGAAATAAACAGTGTTTGGGTGATTGATCGCACCACTACACTTGAAGCTGTTATCCCTGTTTTATTTAAAGACGTAAAGGATGGATTGCTTGGTTTACGAATGGCCCATGAATTACAGATTCCAACAAAAGAAACAAAAACATTCACTGATGCCAATGGCATTAAAACAACCATAGAAGTAAAATCCGATTCTATCCCCAACGGAAATTATATCAATAGCAACGGCATTCAAGGTGATGATGTGTGGAGCAAGAAAGCAAGTTGGTGTATGATGGTTGGTAAAATGAAATCAGACTCAATCAGTAT
>CANJEF010000081.1 GCA_947472965.1 Sphingobacteriales bacterium | reverse complement strand
CATATGGAGAGGGCGAGTGGTTGATTCTGGAGGCAGATGAAAGCGACGGTTCTATCGTTCAGTACCATCCTGAAATTGGATTGTTGTTGAACGTCGACAAGGATCACCAGGAAGTAGATTCATTGATGAGCTTGTTTACCATATTCAAAAATAATTCAGCCAATTTTATTGTTAATCTCTCACATCCTTTATCAGCAACATTATCTGCATCGTCGAATTTTGATTTTTCATATTCATTAGAACTTGAAAGGGGTATTCATGCCAGCGAATTTGAACAAAAAGGTGAAACCATTTCTTTTCGTGTAGCAGGTATTTTATTTAACATGAATTTGATTGGGAAACACAACATGGAAAATGCCCTTGCCGCCATTGCCGTTGGCGCTTCAATTGGGATATCGTTGAGTGATTCTGCTGCAGCACTTGCCAAATACCAGGGTATTTATAGACGTCATCAAGTTTATGGAAGAAAAGGAAACGTAACACTCATTGATGATTTTGCCCACAATCCCGTAAAGTGTGCAAAATCGATTGAAGCATGTCAGCCTATTTCGGATAAGCTAATTGCATGGTTTCAACCCCATGGGTATGGGCCAACAAAATTTCTTCGAAATGATTTTGTTGATGAATTATCTAACGTAGTTAGACCACAAGATGAAATTTGGATGAGTGAAATATATTATGCTGGCGGAACCGCACTGAAGGATATTTCCGCTGGAGATTTGATAGACGACCTCAGAAAAAATGGGGTAAATGCTTTCTTCGTAGCAGATCGTGATGACTTAATTGATGCCATACAGCCTCATGTATCACCAAACACTACATTGCTTTTGATGGGAGCCAGGGATCCTTCGTTGGGGGAATTTGCCAAAGAAGTATGGGCGAGACTATAAGCTTCATTGATTTGCGAAAATGTTTTTATTGCAATAATTGGGCATCCGTTTTTAAAATTTTCTTACCTTAACAGAAGGATGACCCACTTTCATTATTATACCAAACAGGAATTGCTTGAGCAGGTAAAGCTCAGAAAATATGAGTCCAAGTTGGGTGAAAGGGTTCAAGTTGCAAATATCTCAACAGAAATTGTTCAAGAGTTGCATGTTAGATTTGAAGGTCCCGCAAAATATGTTTGCTTTGGCATTCCTGAATCCATTGGCATCATGGGAAACCATGGATCAAAGGGTGCAGAGAATACTTGGTTCCATTTTGTGCGATCTTTTCTCAACTTACAAAGTACAGATCTCTGCTTTGGGGATAACATCATCCTTGCAGGATATTTCGATTTTACTGCCGTCTCCAAAATTATTGACGAGCATTCTTTCAGTTCTGAAGAAAGAATAAATGCCTGCAGGCATGCCGTTGCCAATATCATTGATGAAGAAGTTGAAGAACTTGTGAAGGCCATTGTGATGGCAGGGAAAATCCCCATCGTTATAGGCGGTGGTCACAACAACGCCTATCCCATCATCAAGGGAACATCAAAATCATTGCAAAAGATGGATGTGATACCATCTGCTTCCATTAATGCAATCAACCTCGATGCACATGCGGAATATCGTATCCTTGAAGGACGGCATAGTGGAAATCCTTTTAGGTATGCGATGGAAGAAGGGTATCTAAATAAATACACCGTCGTTGGCTTGCAGGAAAGTATCAATCCACAGAGTATGATGGATGACTTATATAGCAATGTCAAAAATCTTTATTTCACGTATGAACAGATTTTTGTTGAAGAGAAGCTGAATTTTTTACAAGCCATTGCACAATCTTTTTCTTTTGTTGAGGAAGGGCCTATAGCCTTGGAGTTGGATCTTGATGTGATCAGTGAATCTTCTTCTGGAGGTAAAAACACCTCTGGTGTTTCCATACGCGAGGCACGGCAGTTTATCCGTTTTTCAGGTAACTATCCCAATATAGCAAGCTTTCACCTATGTGAGGGAAATGCTTTTAACCTCACGGCCGACTCTTCTCAGATCGGAAATCTCGTTTCAATAATGGTACTCGACTTCATTAAAAGTCGCACGTAGCAACTTGGTTAGTTTGTTTATAAAAAGGCTTAGACAAAAATCATTCCGAATCGATTTATTACTTAATTTACCTATTCATTGAAAACAGAAGTAAAAGAATAATCATGCTGGATTTTGAAATCAAAAAGCAATCAAAGGAATATGATGTTGTAATCGTTGGATCTGGAGCTGGTGGCGGTATGGCCGCATACATGCTCGCCAACCAAGGATTAAAAGTATGTCTGCTTGAAGCAGGTGCTGATTACGATCCTGCAAAGAATGTTACCCAATTAAAAAATCCGTGGGATTCACCACGCCGCGGAGCCAGTACACATTTCAGACCCTTTGGTGATTTCGATGCAAGTTATTGGGGATGGGATATCGATGGCGAGCCATATACCAAAGCTGAAGGTACCCAATGGGATTGGTGGAGAGCGCGCATGGTTGGTGGAAGAACCAATCACTGGGGAAGGATTTCCTTGCGTTTCGGACCAAAGGATTTCAAAAGAAAAAGTATCGATGGGTTGGGCGACGATTGGCCAATTGGTTACGAAGATGTAAAACCTTATTACGATAGGATAGATAAATTGATCGGTGTATTTGGTTCTAATGAAGGCTTGGAAAATGATCCTGATGGATTTTTTCTGCCTCCTCCAAAACCCAGGTTGCATGAAATTTTTATTAAGAATGCAGCTTCTAAGTCTGGTGTTCCTGTAATCCCTTCACGCTTGTCGATTCTCACTCAAAAAATCAATGACGAAAGGGGACAATGTTTTTACTGTTCACAATGTAACAGAGGATGTACTGTGTATGGAGATTTTTCTTCATCCTCGGTTTTGGTAAAGCCTGCACTAAAAACAGGTAATGTTGATATGATTACCGGCGCCATGGCAAGGGAAGTATTGACGAACAGTGAAGGACTTGCAACTGGGATATCTTATGTAAATAAGTTTGACCTGATGGAGTATGAAGTGAAGGGAAGGACCGTCATTCTTGCGGCAAGTGCCTGCGAATCATCCAGGTTGTTGCTGAATTCAAAATCTACGAGGTTCCCGGACGGATTGGCAAACAATAGCGGGGTGGTAGGTAAATACCTTCATGATTCAACAGGTGCTGCTATGGGAGGTGTTCTGCCACAATTATTTGGAAGGAAACGCTACAATGAAGATGGCGTTGGCGGAATGCACGTATATTCTCCATGGTGGGGCGATAATAAAAAACTTGATTTCCCAAGAGGGTATCATATTGAGTATTGGGGTGGAATGGGACAACCTGCATACGGATTCGGAATGGGTATGCAAGGAATGAATGGTCAATACCCTGTTAATGGAGTTCAAAAGGAAGAAGGCGGATATGGCAAATCACTCAAAGAAGATGTTCGCTTCTTCTATGGTGCAGGTGTGGGAATGGCAGGAAGGGGTGAAGCAATTCCCTTGGAAAGCAATTTCTGTGAAATCGATTCAAGTGTAGTTGACAAATACGGAATTCCCGTATTGAAGTTCAATGTCAAATACACTGAACATGAGATTAAGCAGGCCAAACACATGAAGGAAACCTTTAAGGAAATCATGCATGAAATGGGCGCTGTTATTACATGGGGTGATGATGGAGCAGCAAACAACTATGGTTTGGAAACGCCAGGAAAAATCATACACGAAGCCGGTACAACCCGCATGGGAAATGATCCTAAAACTTCTGCACTGAATAAACACAATCAAGCACATGATTGCAAAAACCTCTTTGTAGTGGATGGTGGTGCATTTGTTTCACAGGCTGATAAGAATATAACCTGGACAATCCTGGCACTCTCCATGAGGGCATCAGAGTATTTGATGGATGAAATGAAAAAAAGGAATATTTAAAACACATTGTTGAGTCGTTGAGCTGTTTAGATGTTGAAAATATCAAATATGTCTAAACCACTCAACAATTAAACGCCTAAACATACGAAAATGGACAGAAGAAAATCACTCAAAGCACTTGCACTCGGCACCCTTGGTGGAGTCGCCTTGTTGGATGGATGTAAACCAGGAGATGCTAAAAAGGAAGCTGCAAACAAATCAGTTGCGGATGGGTTCACGCTTGATCGCCAGCCTGAGGAATTGCAGCAGTATGAAAAAGTGGTGTCTGAAACTTTTTTTACAGAACATGAAATGGCTACAATTACCATCCTTGCCGATATCATTGTTCCCAAGGATGAAGTTAGCGGCAGCGCTTCAGATGCCAAGGTTCCTGACTTTATAGAATTCATTGTAAAAGATATGCCTGATCACCAGACTCCTATGAGAGGTGGACTTAGGTGGCTTGATATCCATACATTCAAGAAATACAACAAGTCGTTCAGGGATTGTACCCCAGAACAACGAATTTCCATAGTTGATGAGATAGCTTATCCAAAGAAGGCCAAGAAAGAAGTTGCACAAGGTGTTGCTTTTTTCAACAAGATGCGTGACCTTACCATCACTGGTTTTTATACTACCCAAATGGGTGGGGAAGACCTTGGATATGTTGGAAACAGACCGAACCAATGGAATGGTGTACCGGATGATGTGCTCAAGCAATACAATGTTGCATACACAGAAAAGGAAAATAAGGAATGCGTTAAATACACCTAATCATTTTATTATATACTCACCAATCAACGATTTACTATGTCATCTAAAAACTATCCGCGTAGAAAATTTATTCAAAGTGGTGCAATGGGCTTGGCCGCCTTCACCATCGTTCCCCGTCATGTATTGGGAAAAGGTCATGTTGCGCCAAGTGATAAGCTTCGCATAGCTGGTATCGGTGCAGGAGGCAAAGGAGAAAGCGATCTCGCTGAATTTTCCAAGAGCCCTAATGTGGAGATTGTAGCCTTATGTGATGTTGACGACCGTTCGTCAGCCAAAACACGTGGACTTCATCCGAATGCAAAGTATTACAAAGACTTCAGGGAAATGCTTGATAAGGAGCATAAAAATATTGATGCTTGCTCAATTTCAACTCCTGATAACACACATGCTGTTGCAACAATAGCTGCCATGCAACTTGGCAAACATGTGTATACACAAAAGCCACTGACCCACGATATTTATGAGGCAAGGATTCTAACCGAAGCTGCCAAAAAATACAACGTAGTTACGCAAATGGGAAATCAAGGTGGATCTGGCGATGGTGTTAGAAGAACGCAGGAGTTAGTAGCATCAGGTTTAATTGGTGATGTAACAGAAGTAAAGTGTTGGACAAACAGACCTGTTTGGCCACAAGGTATTCCCACTCCATCAGGAAAATTTGATATTCCAAAAGAATTGAATTGGGATCTCTGGATTGGACCTGCTAAAATGATCGACTTCAATCCTGCCTATCTTCCATTCAACTGGAGAGGTTGGTGGGCATTTGGAACAGGGGCTTTAGGTGATATGGCTTGTCATATCATGGATCCGGTATTCCGTTGCCTTCCTATTCTTTATCCTTCATCGGTAGAATGTTCTGTTGCTTCCATTTGGCAAGGGATGTGGGATGATACTGCTAATCCAGATAGCTGTCCTCCTTCTACTATAATTCATCTTTCTTATCCAAGAACCGATGGTAAGTCTGGTGAGATAAAAGTTTCTTGGCATGATGGTGGTTTGTTGCCAGAACGTCCTGATGAACTTTTGCCTGAAGAAGCCTTTGGCAACTGGGATGGTGGAGTGCTGTTTATTGGAACAAAAGGTAAGTTGTTAGCTGATTGCTACGGAGCTAACCCAAGGTTGTTGCCAACGAAGTTGATGAAAGAAACAACGCTACCTGCTGAAACATTGAAAAGGGTACCAGAAGGGCATTATTTGCAATGGGTGAATGCTTGTATCGCTGGATTTGGTAAAGGCAAGACAAGTTCTCCTTTTGAATTTTCTGGTCCGTTTACAGAAAGTATTCTAATTGGAAATCTCGCTATCAGAAGTTGGATGATGAAAAATCCAAACCTCAAAGGATGGGAAGATAAGTATCTCGGAAGGAAGAAGTTACTTTGGGATGCCAAGAAAATGCAGATCACAAACTTTGAACCAGCCAACCAGTATGTAAAGCGTGAGTATAGGGAAGGATGGAAGTTGGGGTTGTGAGATTGAATCTTGGAATATCATCTTCGAAACAGATTTAATAATATTCAATTAACAAAAATTAAAGGCCGTCTCAGGAATAAAATTCTGAGGCGGTTTTTTTATTCCCATCACCATCTCTCGTCTCTCCCCATCACCGTCTCTCTTTCTCCGCACCACCGTCTCGCGAAGCGGACGGGGATGATAACGTGAATGTGAATCCATCCTCGTCCCCTCCGGGAGACGAGAATGGGGAT
>CANJEF010000080.1 GCA_947472965.1 Sphingobacteriales bacterium | reverse complement strand
TTCTGCTAATTCAAATGAAATTCTTGTACGGGTTGAATTTTCAAAAAAGAGATTGACAATTGTAATATCCCGAAGTGATGGAACTTTCTTGATTGGTCTTTGCAGGACTTCCTTAAATTGAACAGCTGTATCTAAAATGAGTTGAATATCTTCCGGTGGAAGGTCTCTAATGCCTAGCAGATGTTTTGAACTTAGGTGCATTAGGGAGCGAAGTTAAAATATAGAAATGAAATATGGAGAACTATTTTATGAACGTGTTTATTTGGCATCATAAAGTATCACTTTCTTTTCCTGTTCTTCCCAAATCACTTTTACTTTTTGGGTAATGATTGAGTCAATTGATTTACCCACATAATCTGGCTGAATAGGCAATTCCCTGCTGAATTTACGGTCTACCAGTATACAGAGCTCCACTTTTTTTGCTCTTCCATAATCTAGTAAAGCGTCCATCGCGGCACGTATGGTTCTACCTGTATACAACACATCATCAATGAGTATCACTTTCTTGTGTTCGATTGGAAATGGGAGATCAGTTATTCCCGGAACATGAAGTTGATTCCTGAAATCATCCCGATAAAAAGTGATGTCCAATTTTCCATAATTCAATTTTATATCCGGATGGACTTGCATGATATAACTTGTTATGAAATCGCTCACTGCAATACCCCTAGGTTGGATACCAATGATACAAGAATCGGTGAATGGGTAATGATTTTCAATCAATTCATGTGAAAGCCTCTTCAAGGTTAACTTGAGTTGTTCTTCATCCATGATTGTTGTCATTCCTTTCATCGGTTGTGAATTTAAGTAATAATTGGATTAAGAATCACTTATTCAGGTTGCATAAATGGATAACTATAGTCTGTTGGTGGATTAAAGGTCTCTTTTACTGTTCTGGCACTTAACCACCTGTAAAGATTCAACATCGATCCAGCCTTATCGTTTGTACCGGAAGCCCTCGCACCACCAAATGGCTGCTGACCCACTACCGCACCTGTTGGTTTATCATTTATGTAGAAATTACCTGCAGCATTTCTGAGCTTGTGGCTTGCCAGTTGAATAGAAGCACGGTCGTTTGAAATAATTGAACCAGTCAGCGCATAAGGAGATGTCTTATCAAGCACATCCAATGTTTCTTCAAACTTCCTCTCTGGGTAAACATAAATTGTAGGCACCGGTCCAAAAATTTCTTCACACATTGTTACATAGTATGGATCAGTTGTTTCAATGATTGTTGGTTCAACAAAGTATCCAATCGTTTTATTACAATTACCTCCAACTATTATCTTAGCCTTGGAAGATCTTTTTGTCTTATCCAGATATCCCTTGATGTTATTAAACGACTTTTCATCTATCACCGCAGTGATAAAATTTGAGAAATCCTCTACGGATCCCATTTTGAAACTCTTAACGCCTGCTATAAGTTTACGTCTTACTTGTGATGCCAAATTTGAAGGGATATAAGCCCTCGATGCAGCTGAGCATTTTTGTCCTTGAAACTCAAACGCACCACGCAACAGCGCGGTAGCAACGACATCAGCATCCGCTGAAGGATGAACCATTACAAAATCCTTTCCTCCTGTTTCTCCTACGATGCGCGGATAAGACCTGTACTTACTAATATTTTCACCGATAGACTTCCACATTGAATTGAATACACCCGTTGAACCAGTGAAATGAACACCAGCAAATTCACGGTGTGCAAAACAAACTTCACCCAATTCAGCACCATTAACATAGATCAAATTAATCACTCCATCAGGCAACCCCGCCTCTTTCATTACACGCATAAACATCTGAGCTGAGTAAACCTGAGTATTTGCTGGTTTCCAAACCACCGTATTTCCGCAAAGTGCTGCAGATGCAGGTAAATTACCTCCAATAGCAGTAAAGTTAAAAGGAGTAATAGCCAACACGAAACCTTCTAAAGGTCGGTATTCAAGGTGATTATGGGTACCTGGACCACTAATAGGTTGTTGGCTGTATATTTCTGAAAGAAAATGAACATTAAAACGCAGAAAGTCAATCAGCTCACAAGCACTATCTATTTCAGCTTGAAAAACCGTTTTACTCTGACACAACATGGTTGTGCCATTCATATAAGGTCTGTATTTGGTAGCAATAAGATCTGCTGCCCTTAAGAAAATTGCAGCACGGTTTTCCCATGACATGTTTTCCCAATCAGCCTTGGCATTCAATGCAGCATCAATTGCCATTTTTACATGTTTCTTGTCACCAAAATGAAAATGACCAAGAATATGCTTTTTCTCATGGGGGGGTCTAATGGCAATTCGGTTGTTGGTTTTAACTTCTCTAGATCCTATATACATAGGGATATCTGAAACTTCAGATTTCAATTCCTTTAAAACTTCTTTCAACCTCGCTCTCTCAGGTGTGTTGGGAGCATAAGAAAGTATAGGCTCGTTCAAAGG
The DNA here is from genome assembly GCA_947472965.1 of Sphingobacteriales bacterium. The sequence continues at coordinate 3,914 of CANJEF010000080.1, read as the reverse complement.
CAGAGGCACACTGTAATGACCGTTTTTCATTTCTTGTATTTTTATGAAACATTATCTTTTTCCATCATGAGATACGCTTTGATGAAACCATCCAACTCACCGTCCATGACGGGTTGGATATTTCCAACTTCAAAATCTGTACGATGGTCTTTTATCATTTTGTAAGGGTGGAATACATAGCTTCGAATTTGACTACCCCACTCTATTTTTTTCTTGGAGGCGTTATTAGCATTTTTGATCTCTTCCCTTCTGCGGAGTTCTGCTTCGTAAAGCTTACTTTTCAACATTTTCAAAGCCTTATCCCTATTCTCACCCTGCGTTCTTGCCTGTTGGCATTCAACGATAATTCCACTTGGAATATGTTTTATTCTAACAGCAGTTTCAACTTTATTTACATTTTGACCGCCCTTACCACCAGATCGATAAAACTCCCATTCAATGTCTGCAGGATTAACATCAATTTCAATAGAATCATCTACCAAGGGATATACATATACTGACGCAAAGGATGTATGTCTTCTTGCATTGCTATCGAATGGTGAAATCCTAACCAGGCGATGCACTCCATTTTCTGCTTTTAGAAACCCATATGCAAAAGGTCCTTCAAATTGAAGAACAGCACTTTTAATGCCTGCACCATCACCATCTTGCCAATCTAATTCAGTAACGGTCCATCCCTGCTTTTCACCATACATTCTATACATCCTAACGAGCATTTCAGCCCAATCCTGGCTCTCTGTTCCACCAGCGCCACTGTTGACCTGCAATACAGCAGGTAATTCGTCTTCAGCTTGGTTTAAGGTACACTTGAATTCGGTTTCATCCAATAAGGTAATTGCAACAGTGTGTGCTGCTTTCACTTCTTCTTCAGTGCAATCACCATCCTTCCAGTAATCGAATAAAATAGAAAAATCCTCTATTGCAGCTTGAGTATTCAAGTAGAGGTTAAGCCAATATTCATTGACTTTTATTGTCTTCAATATTTCTGTGGCACGCTTGTTGTCATCCCAGAATCCGGGAGAAAGCGACTTTTGTTTGTCCTCAGTTATCTTATGTTCCCTGTTAGCGACGTCAAAGAAACCTCCTCAAGACGGACAGACGGTCTCTCATAACTTTTAATTGCTCTATTGTCATAGCTACAAAATTAATCAAATAGTATTATCTGTCCTAAAATTTACTTTTTCAGAACCAATAAGGGAAAATGTTGTTTAGTGTTCATGATTCAGGCATACAACTTTCTATTTTCGTGGCAACTTTTTCCTGAAAAAGGAATTTATGAACAAGGCGAGAGACCTAAGTCCGGAACATATAAAATAACGACCGATCTTGAAAGCCATGTTCTTTCATTCGACATGAATTGGGTGACTTTAGAAAATACAGCCTATTCATCAACTTACAAAATAGTTGCTGATGGCGATTCTCATACTCTTAACAACGATGAGATTGCAGAAAAGGCATCCATCGATTTCATTGATGGAATACATTTTTCTGTTTCCTTTTATAAAAATGAAATACTTACTCTAAAGGTATTGCATGAAATCATGCCGAATGGTTATATGAAAATAACTGAAGACGGTTTTAAATCTGACGGCACGCCCTATAAAAACCTCATCTATTATCATAAACAGATGAGCGTGCTGCCCTATTCAAGTTCTGTTTCTGGTGCTGTGATAAGGCCCACAGAAGAAGGGGTGATAAGGCACAAGGCATTAACCGCAATGGAAGAGCAAACTAATATGCAGCTGACTCAAATACGTCAGCAAATTGAGTTACTTGCTATTCAAGCGCAGGAAATTCAAAAGAGAAAAGAGCTTTCAATGCTTATTTACGCAGCCAAACTTAATTTCACTCCTGTCATAGGACAAGTTTATTATTTATACGAAAAAAAAGACGGCAATCATGTCCTCTCACTGATCAGTCCTAAAGAATGGGGAAGCAATGGTCCCTTTAAAAAATGTGAGGCATCCGTAAAATTATTGGCTGATCATACTTGGATGGAAGTAATATAAAAAGGGGTGTTCGTTGGAACAACCCCTTTCAATCTAAATTGCTTTATTTTACTTACTTAACCTCTTCAAATTCTGCATCCGTAACATTCTCCGCTCCTGCCCCAGCATTTGAAGTTGCCTCTTCAGCACCAGGCTGCGAACCGGAAGGAGTGGTAGCATTATACATATCCTGACTAGCAGCCATCCATGCATCATTCAGTTCTTTTGAAGCAGACTCTATCGCAGTCATGTCTTGTAGCTTATGTGCCTCTTTCAATTTGCCTACTGCCGCCTCGATAACCGATTTCTTTTCAGCTGGTATTTTCTCACCAAATTCCTTCAGTTGTTTTTCTGTTTGGAACACAAGACCATCTGCAGCGTTCAACTTATCAATACGCTCACGGGCTTCCTTATCAGTTGATTCATTTGCTTTTGCCTCATTCTTCATTTTCTCAATCTCTTCTTTGGTTAACCCACTTCCTGCTTCAATCCTGATTTTTTGTTCTTTGCCTGTTCCTTTATCTTTCGCACTCACATTCAACATTCCGTTGGCATCAATATCGAAAGTCACTTCAATCTGAGGAACCCCTCTTGGTGATGGGGGCAAATTATCAAGATTGAAAATTCCCAAAGTCTTGTTTTGATTTGCCATTGGTCTCTCACCCTGAAGTACTTGAATCTGAACTCCTGGTTGATTATCTGCTGCGGTTGAGAATGTCTCAGATTTTTTTGTTGGAATTGTTGTGTTGGAAGGAATCAAAACTGTCATCACCCCACCCAATGTTTCAATACCCAAGCTTAAAGGAGTTACATCCAAAAGAAGTACATCTTTAACTTCACCAGAAAGAACTGCGCCTTGAACACCCGCTCCGATAGCTACTGCCTCATCAGGATTCACACTTTTATTTGGCTTTCTCCCAAAAAATTTCTCAACGATTTCTTGAACCTTCGGAATACGGCTAGAGCCTCCAACCAAGATAACTTCATCAATTTCAGACACATTCATTCCAGCATCCTTTAGGGCTTGTTCACAAGGCCTGAGGCAACGCTCGAAAAGGGTATCTGCAATTTGCTCGAACTTGGCTCTTGAAAGTTTTTTTACCAAGTGTTTAGGTACGCCTTCAATTGCGGTAACGTATGGAAGGTTGATTTCAGTTTCTGTTGAAGAAGAAAGTTCAACCTTTGCTTTTTCTGCAGCTTCTTTCAAGCGCTGAAGAGCCATTGGGTCTTTACGCAAGTCAACATTTTCTTCTTTTTTAAATTCTTCAGCAAGCCAATCCATGATCACTTTATCAAAGTCATCACCACCAAGGTGTGTATCTCCGTTGGTTGATTTCACTTCAAAAACACCATCACCCAATTCCAAAACTGAAATATCAAATGTTCCACCGCCTAAGTCGAATACTGCGATTTTACTTTCCTGTCCCCTTTTGTCCAAACCATAAGCCAACGCAGCTGCTGTAGGCTCGTTGATAATTCTTTTGATAGTCAATCCAGCGATTTCACCAGCCTCTTTTGTAGCTTGGCGCTGGGCATCATTAAAATAAGCCGGCACTGTAACAACAGCTTCGGTAACCTCATGCCCTAGATAGTCTTCAGCAATTTTTTTCATTTTTTGAAGCACCATCGCACTAATTTCCTGAGGCGTATAGAGCCTTCCATCAATATCAATTCTAACCGTGTTATTATCGCCTTTGGCAACCTTATAACTCCAGTGCTTAATTTCTTCAGTAACCTCATCGAATCTTCTACCCATGAAGCGCTTTACACTGCTGATGGTATTGATTGGATTGGTGATCGCCTGCCTCTTTGCAGGATCCCCTACCTTTCTTTCACCATTTTTCAAAAAAGCAACTACGCTGGGTGTCGTCCTTCTACCCTCATCATTTGCAATTACGACTGGCTCGTTTGCTTCCATCACAGATA
>CANJEF010000079.1 GCA_947472965.1 Sphingobacteriales bacterium | reverse complement strand
TCAGTTTCTTTTACTTCCGCATCGCTCAACGATGTAAATGGGTTGGGTAATTTTTGTGAGGCAGAATAATTCGCTGTATCTCCTAGCCCATCCATTTCGATGTGAACAGGATATTCATCACCACGTTTAACAGTACCTGCAACAGGACCTTGACTTGTGCGGCCATCTGCAAAAACCGGATTTGATGAATAGGTTTCATATGCACGGCTGTATGTCATATCCGGCATATATACTTTACCCGGCTTCCTTTTAACATCGTCGCATCCTGCCGCAAATACGATGATTGCAGTCAGTGCACATAATACGATTGTTGATCTTTTCATCTCTTGTTGTTTTATGATCTCCGCTGTTTCCTTTCCCGTTTATTATGCAATATTTGGTTCCCTGTACAACGATTCTTCTCTGTCATACCTACCAATCCACCATCCGTCTTCTGCAACTTGTGTATTCACTTCTTGTGCCCCTACACTGTTCAACAAGTTTGTCAATTCCGCTTCATTCGTCTTTTCACCGCATTCAATCACCATTACAAAAAGGTCGTCCGTTGCACGGGGATGGAAAATATGTTTTTTCACAAATGGAGCAAGCTGGCAGATATAACAGAATGTCAACACCATGCCAACAGCTGCGAACAATACTGTCATCTCAAATGTGATTGGAATCCAGGCCGGAAGCGCAAAATTTGGCTTACCACCGATATTCACTGGCCAATCTTTCGTAAACACCCACGTCATGAAAGTTACAGCTGTTGTTGTACCAATCATGCCATATAAGAAACCGGCAGTATGAATACTCGTTTCCCTCAACCCCATGGCATGATCCAGGCCATGTACAGGAAATGGGGTATAGATGTCGTGAAACTTGTACCCTTCCTTCCTGACTTTCGCTACTGCAGGGAAGAGTACTTTCTCATCTTCAAAACATCCAACTACAAATTTTTTTAGCGCCATTTTATATTGTTTTCTTTTTCAATGATTAATGATGTGCAACAGTTACCTGACCTTCCACATGGCCGTGATGCATCTCCTCTACAAATTCGTCAACTTCTTTTTTCTCCAACTCACCCATTTCATTTTTATAGCTTTCGCCAGTTCCCTTCAACACATATTTTATTTCCGCAATGGCAATTACAGGGAAGTATTTTGAGAAAAGGAAGAAGCAAGTAAAAAACAAACCGAATGTTCCAAGATAAAAACCAACTTCCCAAATAGTAGGTCGGTAATAAATTGACCATGATGAAGGAAGGTAATCGCGGTACAATGAAGAAACAATGATTACAAAACGCTCGAACCACATACCGATGTTCACCACAATACTCATGATGAAGGTGAACAACACATTTCTTCTCAATTTGGTAAACCAAAACAACTGAGGAGAGATCACATTGCAAGTCATCATCAACCAGTAGCTCCAACCATAAGCTCCAGCAATTCTATATTTAAAGAAGATATCTTGTTCGTATGGATTCTGGCTATACCATGCCATAAACAATTCTGTTAGGTAGGCACAACCCACAATTGAACCCGTTAAAACAATTACTTTATTCATTGCTTCAATATGGCCCAAGGTGATATAATCTTGGAGGTTCATCACCTTTCTCAAGATCAACATCAGTGTTTGCACCATGGCAAATCCTGAAAAAATCGCACCCGCAACAAAGTATGGCGGGAAGATGGTGGTATGCCAACCAGGTACTACTGAAGTGGCGAAGTCGAATGATACAATTGTATGTACGGATAATACCAAGGGGGTTGACAATCCTGCCAATACCAGTGACAAGCTTTCGTGGCGCTGCCAATGTTTGGTACTTCCAGACCATCCGAAAGATGCAACACCATAAAGATGTTTACGCAACTTTGTTTTTGCACGATCTCTCACCGTTGCCAAGTCAGGCAATAAACCTGAATACCAAAACAAAAGCGAAACAGTAAAATAGGTTGAGATCGCAAATACGTCCCACAGCAAAGGTGAGTTGAAATTGGGCCACAATGGTCCACGTGTATTTGGATAAGGTAATGTGAAAAACGCCATCCATACCCTTCCCATGTGGAAGATTGGGAACTGACCTGCGCACATTACCGCGAAAATAGTCATAGCCTCGGCCGCCCTGTTCACTCCTGTTCTCCAACCTTGGCGGAACAACAATAGAATAGCAGAAATCAGTGTACCGGCATGTCCAATACCAACCCACCATACGAAGTTGGTAATATCCCAACCCCATCCAATGGTACGGTTCACATTCCACTGCCCAATACCATAGGTAACCTCGCGGTAAACCGAATAGGCACCAAACATCAGCAATGCTGCGGATATGTAAAATCCAATATACCAGAGCCTGGTAGGCTTTACTTCAATGGTATGCACGATGTCTTTGGTAACCTGACCGTAGGTCTTGTTGCCATTCACCAAAGGTTCCCTAATCTGTGATTCGTACTTTGTTACACTCATTTGTTGGTCATTTATGAGAATTCCTAGTTCTATTGATTTAATGTGCTGCTTCTTCTTTCTTCACTTCATGATGCTCAGCCCCTGTTGCTTCAGCGGGTGCATGATGTGCCTCTTCAGCAACACCAACATGCCTTTCCGTATTTCTGATCTTCGCGAGGTAGTTTACATTTGGCAACACATGAATCTGTTCCAATACGTAGAACAACCTGTTTGTTTGCTCTTCATTTCGGATTTTGCTAACTGGACTGTTCTTGTCGTTTGCATTACCAAATACAATGGCATTGGTTGGACAAGCTTGCTGACAGGCGGTTTTGATATCCCACTTGCCATCAGCACCGGTTTCAAGCGGCCTGTTTTCTTTTTTCGCTTTGAGCTTTCCTTCTTGCAAACGCTGCACACAGAAAGAACACTTTTCAATTACACCGCGTGACCTTACTGTTACATCAGGATTCAAAACCATGCGTGTAAGATCATCATTCATCATCATCACTGAATCTTCCAACACCTCGCGTTGGTTATCACCAAAGCTATCTGCACCCATATAATCCGCCCAGTTGAAACGCCTAACCTTGAATGGACAGTTATTTGCACAATATCTTGTACCGATACAACGGTTATAAGTCATTTGGTTTAATCCTTCGCTGCTGTGATTTGTAGCGTTCACAGGACAAACGTTTTCACAAGGAGCATTGTCGCAATGCTGACAAAGCATTGGCATGAACACCACATTCAAATCGTCTAGGTTGTCTGCCCCAGAATCATCCCTGTATGTTGCAAAGTATCTATCGATACGCAACCAATGCATTTCATGTGCACGCATCACTTCTTTCTTTCCAACAACAGCAACGTTGTTTTCAGAAGTACAGGCAACTGTACACGCACCGCAACCTATACAAGAGTTGAGATCGATACTCATTCCCCATTTGGGTCCTGGATACGGATGACTCGGATATAGTGTACCCTCTGCAGCATAGTCGTTTGTATTCTTCGCATAATCCTCTACGAGCTCATGACGAACATCAGCCAATATGGTTGGATTTTTCTTGAACTCTCCAAGCGAGTACTCGCGAACAACTTCATCACGACCTTCGTATTGGTTGTGTGATTGGGTGTAAGCGATTTTATATTCTTCATTTGATTTTTCGAAACTAACATTAGACACACTGTATGTGAATGACTTGCCATCAAATCCAACCAGAGGGAAAACGTTTTGACCAACATTGGCAGCAGCACGTCCTGATTTTTCAGACCTTCCATATCCCAAAGCCACAGCAATCACATTTTTGTGAACACCGGGTATCACCAACACAGGCAATGTATATTCCAATGAGCCAGCCTTGATCTTTATAACAGGCTTTGCCACTTCTACTTCGTAATTATCATCAACCGTGATACCCAATTCCTTTGCCATGGCATAGGAAATGATAGCATAGTTATCCCATGTTGCTTTTGTAATTGGATCAGGCATTTCCTGAAGCCATGGATTATTGGCATCCTTGCCAGCACCCATTGAAACTTTTGTATAAACAACCAACTCGGTTTTACCTGAAGGTTTAATCGTGCTCAGCGCAGCAGCAGCACCAGCGAGCGATGCATTGTTATAGCTGCCGGCAGATACTGCAGCGGGTGTTTCAACCACACCATCTTGCAATGCTTTGTCCCAAGCAGTTTGTGAACCGAAATGGGTTAACCAATATTGCTTGAAATAATCTCCGTATGTTGTAGTCTCACCGCTCCACTTAAGCAGTGACGACTGAAATGCTCTTGTCTTAAATAAAGGTGCAATGGTAGGCTGGATGAAGCTGAGGTAGCCCGACTTCATTTCAGCATCACCCCAACTTTCAAGGTAGTGGTGATTAGACAAAACAAATTTGCATCCTACAGACGTTTCATCTTCCCTGTCATTGAAGGAAACTGAAACAGCAACCTTCTTCAATCCTGATTCAAATTTCTTTGCATCAAAATAATCATATGCAGGGTTAACACCATGAATCATCAAGGCACCAATTTTGCCATCGTTCATCTCTTGTACGAGTTGAACCATTGCAAGATCATCACCCTGACGTGTATTGAGTGTAGTTCCCCAATCAATTGTAGTTCCGTATGCGCCGAGCAACTGATTAATGGCATTCACCACCAATTGAACATCTGCATTGTTACTTCCGATTATAACAAGTGAAGCAGAACCTGAAGATTTCAACGACTCGGCTGTTGCCTTGATTCCTTTTTTCAAACGCTCATCTGCTAACGCTGGAGCAGAAACAGATCCACCCAAAGCAGCAAAGAGATTCAATGCAACGGCAGCTTCTTCCGAAGGAAGATGAATATAGCGATCATCAGCATTCGCGCCAGTCAAACTGAGCATGCTTTCGAAACTGATATGCTTACTCATTTCCGGATGCGCTTGGTTGATTTTTCTCCCAACAGCATATTGACGGGCATATTCAACAGGACTTAACCAGGTGCCGAGGAAATCAGCACCAAGACTTACAATCGTTTTCGCCTTATCAAATTGATAAGAAGGGATGGCCCTTTTGCCGAATGATGCAGCATTTGCATTCAAAATACCATTTGCTGAAATTGCATCATACTGAACGTGGCGAGAGCCAGGATATTTTGCTAAAAAAGATGCGATGACATTTTTTGTTGTAACAGAATTGATTGTTTCAGTAAGCAACACAACTGACTTGCCGCCAATGCCGGCAAGACCATCAGCAACCATCTTATCGAACGCATCAAACGTACTTGCTTCCTTACCATTGGCAAGTGGATAACGCAAACGAGCAGTATCATATAAACCAAGAACAGAAGCCTGCACACGTGCAGAGGTTCCACCTTTTGTTACAGTAGAAAGTTCATTTCCCTCTATCTTAATGGGCCTGCCATCACGCACCTTCGCAACTACTGGGATTGCATCACCATCTTGTATAAATGTAGTTGCATAATAGTTTGGTACACCTGGAATGATTGTATCAGGCTTATTAAGGTAGGGGATGCTTTTTTTAATTGGCATCTCACAACTTGCAGCAGCAGCGGCAGCAGCAGTACTGAATCCAAGGTATTTTAAAAAATCCCTTCTTGGTGCCTTTGCATCCAACAATCCATTATCAGATTCAGGAACGACAAGGTCTTCACCAAATTCATCCTGTACCCCTTCTTGAAAGGTATCGCTGTTTTTTAATTCACCGAAGCTCTGCCAGTATTTTTTTTGCTTCATATCAGTTTCTATGGTTGTGAGTAGTATTGCTTTTTATTCTATCGTTTTTCAATTCTAGTAATGGCATTTCTGACATTCTGTACCACCAATCTTTTCAACAGTCACGCTATCCAAATTTCCCTTTTTGAGGTCTTCATGAAATTTCTCGTAAATGCTGTAAAATTTATTTTCTGTGAACTGAACCTTGGATTCACGGTGGCAATTGATACACCATCCCATGCTCAAATCAGTAAATTGATAAACTTCGTCCATCTTTTGAATTTCACCATGACAAGTTTGGCATTGTTGCTTACCAGCCGTCACGTGCTGTGAGTGATTAAAGTAAACGTGATCGGGAAGGTTGTGTATGCGAACCCATTCGATCGCCTTGCCCTTGCCAGTATATTTTTTTGCACCAGGATCCCATCCTGCATACTGGTATAACTTCTGGATCTCTGCAGTACCATCCACTTTTGAGCCGTCTTCACGGAGCAATTGCGGTCCTTTTACATATTCATTGATTCCCATGTGGCAATTCATACAAACATTGACAGATGGGATATTTGCATGCTTGCTTTCCTGTGCTCCACCATGACAGTAAAGACAATTAATTTGATTCATTCCCGCATGCACAGTATGAGAATAAAATATGGGTTGTTCTGGCTGATAGTTTTTGGATCTTCCAAGTTCCTGGGCAGACTGGACAGTCATGTAT
>CANJEF010000078.1 GCA_947472965.1 Sphingobacteriales bacterium | reverse complement strand
TAAAATATGCATCCGTCCATGTAGTGGAATCTACCTGAACATTCTTAAATATTTCATCAGGCCGAATATGAGCTTGAATTATTTTTTGCGAATCTTTTGGGTCGTACAATATTTCCATCATATCCCATGATGTAATATATTTTTCCTGCAAGATGATGCTTACAATGGCTTTATTTAAATCTGATGACTGTAATCTCGTAGATTTTGACTTTTTTATGAGTTTCGTCAAAAAATCTTTTTCATCAATAATTGAAATTAGCTTTAGTGATTTAAGCCACGTTGAAAGTATACTACCTACTTGCTTAATTGGCGTAGTATAAATATTTGAAATCGCGAGTTGTAAAAGTTCGATATCAAGCCATTGAAGCAGAATGTCAAGCTTAGATTCTGATAGTCTCTTTTTCTGCAATTTTTCGAGTACTACGGGGGCAGTTTTTAGGATACGGCGTATATAATCCCTATTCTCATTCCATGGTTGACCGTAAAAGGCATGTCCCTCCGGAAATCTTAAATTCTCAAGAATGCTGGAAAGCAATTCAAAGTAATATGAGTTGTTGGGGTCGTCAGAGTTTTTTGATGCCAGTGTATTGAATTCACCAATTCGAATTGCTGAAACAGGATCGTCTGAATCGTCTACCAGATCACTTGGCAAACTATCTTTTTCAAGAATTTCCTTGATTTTCCGTTGAATTTCAAGTTCGGTTTTCTGCTCAAATAACATATAGAAATCATTACTGAGAAGCCGTTCCTTTTCTGCTGTTTCAATTACCGTATAAATAAAATCATGAAAATTGATTCGTTCATTTTTCTTGGAGAATAATGCAGGATATGTAAAAAGGGTAATGTATTGCTTTAATTCACTTCTTCCCATTCGGACCCAATTCAACTTCCCTAGTAAATTACTAGCAGATTCAATGGCTCTGTGAACCACTTCTACTTTATTGGCTGAAAATATTTTTTCAATTTGTTGAAGAAGTCCGGCCTCATCTTGGTATGTTAAATAATAGGCCAGCTCTCTATTGAATCGATTTTGGAATAATACTTCAATGAATTCCGGCCTGTGCTTTGTTAGTAATAAGTCAAAGCTAAATATGATATTATCAAAGAAACTATTTCCAACATTTTCCAAAACCAGGTCGAGATCAAGTATATGATAAAGTGTAAGCAGGTTTTTCTCCTTGATGTATGCCATCTTAACAGATTTCCTACCCGACTTCCCTTTCCGGGATTTATCAATATAGGAGCTTGTGATTCCGAGAATTGATTTGGGTATTTCGATTGAATCGGTAATGTGGTTTTGTAATAATATTCTGATTTTTGAAAAGACCTTGCTCACATTAAAATCACCAATGCCTGCCATCAGCGTTTCGTGAACAAATGTTCCATACACCTGCTTTTCGATTTTTTTTCTCGCATCAGCATCATCTACAATTGCAATTCCCAAAATGAAATCAGCAATTTTTTTGTGCTGATCAGCAAAGATCAACTGCATGAATTGTCGAAAGGTCTTTTTATCTATTTTTTCAAATAAGATTTTTTTGGTGAATATTTTTTTCAAGTGAGAGATGTCATACAGGTTTTTATACTTGATGAAATGCTTCACAATTATACCCAAGTCATCCTGGCTTTTTATTGCGTTGGCAACAGAAGACTTACTTAATTGCTCAAATAAAAGATGTTCTTGTGGAAGAAACAAGTTGCTTTCGGTCTGCATCTTTGCACTATATATTAATGCGAACTCTAAAAACCCTTTATCTACTTCCAGAAATTCGGCAATATTTTTTATCAGCAATTTGGGGTCATCTACTTTCAGGCTTTTCCCCTTATCACTAAACCTTATATAGGCAGAGATCAACTGTTGAATAGTGATGGTTGATTTTCCGAGAATGCCACTGTTCTTAACATGCATCAATTCCTTTATCACCTCGCGGGGAATTTGATTTAAGAGCACCTCCGGTATTTCTCGTTTATCCTGCTTGATAACCATTTCCCAATCTTCGTCCTCCTCTAATTCCTCTTCCTCAATATTTTTTCGTATCGACAGATCGGAGTATAATTTTTCGATAATTCCTACGTACTTGTTTTCATTCGGTCTTTTTACTTTTCGGCTATTGATTATTTTTGCAACAATCCTGAGCAAGTCACTATATCGGATATTATAACGAAGTGCCATTTTTTTGAAGTGCAATCTCAAAAATGATTCACTGCTCAGGTTATTTAGATTCTGTTGAATGAAAATTTCCAGTGTTACTTCATTTACAGATTTTTGTACCCGAATATTAGTCTGGTTGATTGGCTTTAAAGATTCCTCACTGGTAACATATAGATCTTCAATCCAATCAAAAAGTTCTTTTTTATCTGGTGCAATTTTTCTGAAGAATGCACTGATACTATCCTGTGATACCTGATCCAAAAAACGCTGACGTATTCTGTTGCTTTTTGCATAATGTCTCAATATGGAAGACAATTGAGCCAGATCAGCATTAAGAAGATGTTCAAATATTTTTGTGATGGAGCTAAAAGCCCCCTTTTCATTACGCTCGTATGGATACCCGTATTTCAGGAAATGAACAAACTCAGTTCCTATATTTCGTTCAACATAAATGTCTGAATCTTCCCTTGAAACCGTGGTCTGATTTTTTAATTGAGGCAAATCTGGCCTATTCTTGGATTGGGGATTAATTGCAATACGAATCATCTTTTCAACAAGGAATCTGTCTACAGGCATGTCGTCGAAAAGCTGTCTGATCCTTTCTGTATTGCCTTCCTTATGAATTTTGAAATTTTTCGCTTCGAATAATGCCGTAACAATTTTTAGCTTTACTTGATTTATAACCTCCGCGCGCCCTACAATGAGTCCTTGCTTTTCAACAACTCCCAAGATAGCTTTTACCAGCTCTTGCTTAGGGATTTTAAAATTAGTCCTGGTTGTTGAAGTCCAATAAGAAATCAATAATTCAAGATCCAAATTGTACAAAAGTCTTTTTAGTTGTACTGGATTTTTTAAGGCCTGCTGCCAAATCGATCTTGTTTGGTAATTTCTGGTATAAAAGAAACGGGTAAACTCTTTTTTCAAATTCCCTTTCTTCGTAGATACCCACCAAGGTGAATTCCCATTTTTGATGAAGAAATCAAAAACTGTTTTATTCCTGGTTTCTCGATCAACAATTTTAACCTGTCCTGGAAAATACTTTAATTTTTCTTCAAGCTTACGTTCGAAAGAACGGATGAAAGATGATTTAATAGATTCCTGCAAATTGCTAATATCCAAGTTGCCCAAATCAATATCCAAACGATCTATAATAAAATCCTCATCATTTAAATTATATGCATCCAGCACATTTTCAATGTGCGAGCCAAGTTCATTCTTGAATAGCCTTTCAATTATTTGACAAACCTCTTTAAAATTATCTTGGCCGTCAATCTCGATTTTAAAAACTTGCCTTTGGATGATGTGCGTATTCTTCATCACATACCAGCATTATTTTTAAATTGTGTAAGGATTTGAATGAGCTGAACTGAAAGCATATCGATGTCTTTCAGATTTGCGGTTTCTTGTGATTTCATTTGCATCCACTTGCCAAATACTTCTTCAAAGCTTGAAATTTTTTCTGGATCAAGCATTAGGATATTGGCATTGAAATGTGCAGGAATATTTTCAGCTACTATGCTTTTGAAAAGCTGCACGAATTCCTCATTTTGGAATCTACTTGGCCATGCGGGAAGAATAAAACTTATTTCATTGGAATAATTGAAATCTTCCGGCACCTCTTTGATATTGCTATCCGTTGAAGTTATTTCAAGCACCTGATTTAGCAAGAGCTCTCTATTATTTATTTTTGTGAGGTATATAACTGCATTTTCAAGGGCTTTTTCGGCACCTGGCCTTGAATTGAAAATCTTTTTCAGTACTGCAACAGGATGCATATTAGAATCATACAGCATAACCTTGTAGGTAATATTATCATCCTCAGATATAATGCTGAAATTTTCTGATCTTGAACCCAACAATGGGATCTCATCCGAAATGATGTTTTGTTCAGAAAGCGATCCCGGGAAATATCCACTAAGAAATATTTGTCCTGTTTCGTCCAAGATATTAAAGGTGAAAAAAATCGGCTCAAGAGGTCTCAACAAAATGTGTTCAACCATATGAAATCCTTCGCAATTCCTATTTAATTCAAAAATGCGGTCTTTAAATTTTTCTACCAGCTGCTCACATTTTTCAAGACTGGTATCTTCATATATAACCAAGTCTAATGATGGGTCAGTACCCCTGAACAAAACATGATACTGTGCAGGACTTGATTTTTTATTTTGAATAATCCGAAGAAATTTCGGGTTTGTTGCATTTGAAAAAAGATGTGATACAAAAGATATGTGCTGTTTAGGGAAATGCAATTCATTGTCGGAATAGGAGTTGGGCGTCAATCTTTTTGCCTTAATTTCAACATCCCCCTCCAGTTCAATAAAAACATCATACCATTCTTCCTGCTTTTCTGGAGTCTTCTTGATTCCAACCCACTCAAGCAACGGTCTCACCAAAGATCGCTTTTGTAAATTAAAAACATTCAGCGTAAGCGCAATCTTCAATTCGAGTTTGGACTGATTATCTGAATCCCAAATTTTCTTGCTCTTATAATCAAAAGCAGTATTTCTTGATGTTGTTAACTGTATTATGTTTTTTAGAAAACGGACCTTGGTTTGAATAATGCCCTTTTCAATTTCTTCACGATTCTGTGTATTCCCCTGCATTGCATATTTCTTCAATGCATCTCCATCAATATATTCACTGAACCGGGCCAAGAGGTGATCAAGAACCCTATTCATCCGTTCGAAATAATTAGCATCTTGATTGGAGATGCTCTTTAAGTACTCCTGGTACTTTTCTGGATTTTCAAAAATTATCTCATCGAAATAGGGTATCCCTTCAGGATATTGTGTGAAATACGTTTCGCCTTCATTTTGGCTTACTGAAAACAAGTCCCTCAAATGTGTTAACTGGGCAAGGTGATTTGCAATGAACTGTTCAAAAAAGGACAGATAACCGCGCAATTGAACTGCTTTTGCTTTTCGTTCATTGGAATCGTTCTGAGGTATTTGTGAATAACGCCCCAACCCATATGTTATAGGGAAATCATCATGGATAGCGTAGTGTTTCTTTATCTCGGCCGGCATGAACCTGCCTCGGGGAATGCTATTTTTATATGGAATCTTCCCAAGGTAATTATTTCGCTTTGCTGCAAGATCAAAATCAATAAGCTGCTGTGTTGTTATTGGATCAATATCCAACTCGATATTATTCTTGAAAATTTTAATGGTTTCAATATTCTCAGCATCACCGGCTAAATACTCTATGACGGGATAGCTCTCATTGTCAAATGTAATTTGATCTTCATGAACAGCAATGCCTCTTTTCAACACTTTTAGGTTAACAATATTTTTTACACCTTCAACCTTATTTATAATATCCTTTATCCTTGAAACAAACAATGTGTCGGACTTGGCCCTCAGATTTTCAGTTCGAATAAATCCATGAAGTGGTTTTGGTCCAGAAAAAACATCATCGGTATTCATCCCGGCGTTGATAAGTTCGTAGGGGTCCTGAGATGTTATTTCAGGGTTGATATAACCATCAATTTCTGAGTATATTTTTGCCATTACGAATTCACCAATGGCATCTATATCAATATTTATTTTCCCTACAATTGTTATTGGAATTTCATTCAATAGCTTCAACCTTAAAAGGTCAGTACCCAGATTGCGGTTCTGATGGAAAAGTTCAGCTACCTGTTGATTTAATTTTTCCTTCCCCTGTTCATCAAGTTCTTCTCTGCTTTGAATTAGGATCTCAAACAAGCCCTTGTAACCATATGGATCATTTTTAATCGGATTAACCCAGGCATTTTTCACCATCTTAATCCGATCAATGATCATCTTCCTGTAGTCCAGCTCGGTGTAAGGATCTATTGGGAATGCTTCATGTGGAGCAAATAGTAAATTATTTTCTACACTATCAAAATTATCGACATTCAAAAAAAACAGATCTTCAATAGGAAGATTTGTTCTATATGAAAGATCCATCAGTGCATAGATAAGGTATTCCAGTATCGTAACACCCGGATCATGATAATTGTAGTCAGTCCAAATATCACCAGAATATTTTTGGGTTAATTCAATGCCTTTCTCCATCAGTTCATCGAACCGTAACCCAATGTTGCTATACTCTTTTTTTGAAATCGAATTTGCCAAAATTGTTTTTTTATACGCTAAGCCAATAAACCTGAAACCTGAAACTCTATCGGATAAGGCTCGCCGGTTTTTTCATCTGTTCCAAAGTGGCTAGAAGTTTTTACTTGCAATGAATAATTGTAAAG
>CANJEF010000077.1 GCA_947472965.1 Sphingobacteriales bacterium | reverse complement strand
ACTCTACCCAAAAAATTTCTCTGCAATAAAATAGAGTCAAAATATTCCCCTCCTGGATAGTTGTTTCATCCCGATATCGAGCAATGCGATATTTTCGGGAAGGGGTGGCACCGAAGAGGAGAGCGAAGCGATCAGACATCGGTGACAGGGTGGTGGTTAGAGTTTAGAGTTTACTGATGATTTCTAAACATCTAAACATCTCTTGGTTTTTAGATTCAAGGGGATTATTTCTAAACTCTAAATCCTAAACCCTAACAACCACCCCGGCAGTCCGTCGCTACGCTCCAGCCTGCCACCCCACCTATCCAGGAGGGGAGTCTTTTTTTAACTTAATTGCACAATACCCTGAATACTAATAAAACGTTAACTGAGATTTGATATACAAGGTTTAATAAATGGAATCACACAGTGAACAAAGCTCAAGGGTAATTGTTATATTGTGTATAAAATATTAAAGCCATGACCAAATTATTACTTTTCGCTTTTTCAATTTTTGCACTTGGATCGGGTACCATTCATGGATTCAAAGTTGAATCGATTGATGGCGGAACGATCGATTTCTCCAAATTCAAAGGAAAGAAAATACTTGTAGTTAACACTGCCTCCAAATGCGGATATACCCCACAATACGATGCACTTGAAAAACTATACGAGAAACAAAAAGACAAACTCGTAATTATAGGGTTTCCTGCCAATAATTTTGGTGGACAAGAACCAGGCTCCAATGAGGAAATCAATGCATTCTGCAAAAAGAACTACGGAGTAACTTTCCCAATGGCAGAAAAAGTATCTGTGAAAGGTGATGACACTCATCCCCTTTTCAAATGGCTTACTTCAAAATCAGAAAATGGAGTTTTAGACGCTGAAATCAAATGGAACTTCACGAAGTTTCTGCTTGACGAAAAAGGTAAACTACTAGCCGTATTTCCAAGCAAGGTAGATCCACTTGGAGAAGAGATTGGTGCATATCTAAAATAAGAACTCAACTAACACTATTGTTAAAAGGGGCAAACTTAGTTTGTCCCTTTTTTGTAACTACACTGCTTGTTTGCAGTATATCCCATTCAAATAGTACCTTAGCCCCATGCAATTCGCATCAATCATAGGCCAAAAATCAACAAAGGAAAAACTGATTAACCTGGTTTCACAAAACAGGCTAAGTCATGCATTGCTTTTTCTGGGAAAGGAAGGCAGTGGCTCCCTGGAGTTAGCAATTGCACTGGCACAGTATGTGGTGTGTGAAAGAAACAAACCGTCGGATCCAAATAAAGAATCATCCCTTTTTGGTGAAGACGATACACTGCCAAAAGTGTTTTTAAGTGATTCATGCGGAAGCTGTCCATCTTGTAAAAAAGCCGCTGAACATATACACCCAGACATTCACTATTCTTTTCCTACAATCAGCACAGTTGAAAAAGCCAAAAGCAGCGACTTCATCGTTGAATGGAGAAACTTTCTCAAGCAAACCCCCTTTGGGAATTCATACGATTGGATACAAAGCCTGAGTAATGAAAATAAACAAGGCAACATAACAACCTATGAGTGTGAAGACATTCTGAGGAAATTACACTTGAAAAGTTTCGAAAGCGGATATAAGATCCTTATTCAATGGATGCCTGAATACATGGGCAATGAAGGAAACAAGCTGCTCAAGATGATTGAAGAACCCCCGCCCAACACGTTATTTATTTTCGTTGCGGAAGATGAGTCGAGAATCATTTCCACCATCCTTTCAAGAACGCAACTCATCAAAATAAACAGACTTGAAAATGTGGATGTGGAGGAATGGCTCAAAAACAAACAAGGACTTAGCTCTACGAAAGCTGCTTCCATATCATCCCTATCTCAAGGGAATTTGCGTGAAGCATTTCAACTGCTTAACCAAGGTGATGAAAACTGGAATGAATTACTGAGAGAATGGCTTAATGCGATTCTTAAAAATGGACCGGCTGCACAGGTAAAATGGGTTGATGACGTAAGTAAGTTTGGAAGGGAGAAACAAAAGCAATTCATCAGCTATTTCATCCATATGCTTGGAACTGCCTTGCATGAAAGAATCATGGGAACTTCTCAGGGAGCCAATGAAGAAGAGGTGGATTTCGCCCAAAGGCTCAATAAATTTGCCGCCCCGGAACAACTCGAGGCAATTGTAAAGGAACTGGATAGCGCGTGCTACTATATAGAGCGCAATGCAAATCCGAAAATGCTGTTCATGGCCCTGTCACTCAAAATTTATCATATCATAAAGGATAAATCAGTAATTTTGATTAATTAGAAATGTGATGTGGAATTGATGGCTGGACGGTTTGTTGTAGCAAGAAATAGCTTCCCTTGGTCTTTATATATGTGTTTTGCGTGGTTCTTGATGTTAAAAAGGATACTGATTGCTTCTTACAACGCCCCTCTACC
Source organism: Sphingobacteriales bacterium (assembly GCA_947472965.1). The sequence goes on along the minus strand of CANJEF010000077.1, from coordinate 3,971 downwards.
CACTTTCCCTTCTTTAAATTTTATCAATATGGAGAACACCGTTCTCCAATAAAAATATTATCATGGGATGTAGCTCTTGCGGAACGAAAGACGGAAAACCCAGCGGTTGCAACAGCAATGGCGGATGCAGCACTGGTGGTTGCAACAGATTAAATGTACATGATTGGTTGGCCAACCTACCCTTCGCCGATCCAAACTCTTCCTGTAGGGTTGTTGAAATCAGCTTTAACAATGGAAGCAGAAAAGATTACTTTAAAAATACCACCTTACATCATTTCTCAAAAGGAGAACTGGTAAGTGTTGAAGGATCCGGCGGATATGATGTAGGATCAGTAAGCTTAAGCGGAGAGCTCGTCCGGCTTCAGTTGAAGAAAAAAAGACTTACAGAGGACAATGCTGAAATGAAGAAAATCCTCAGAAGGGCTTCAGAAGTTGATATTCAAAAGTGGAATGAGAACAAGGACCGTGAAAAAGAAGCGTTGGCAAGATCAAGGGCCATTGCAAAACAATTGAAGCTCAACATGAAAGTGTGTGAGGTTGAAATTCAAGCCGATGGCAGAAAAGCAACTTTTTTTTATACAGCGGATGACCGTGTTGACTTCAGGGAACTTATCAAGATTTATGCTTCTGAATTCAGGGTAAAAGTTGAGATGAAACAAATTGGTGCCCGACAAGAATCTGCAAAAGTTGGCGGTATAGGCAGTTGTGGTAGGGAGCTTTGTTGCAGCAGCTGGCTCAATGAATTCAAAAGCGTAACAACAGCTTTGGCGAGATACCAAAATCTTAGCATTAACCAAACGAAACTGAGTGGACAGTGTGGGCGTCTTAAATGTTGTCTTAATTACGAGCTAGATACCTACCTTGATGCACTCCAACATTTTCCTGACCATGTGGATGTTTTGCAAACTGCCAAAGGCAATGCGCAGCTCATTAAAAAAGATATCTTCAAAAATATCATGTGGTATACCCTACCAGATAGCAACAAACACTACCCGCTAAACATCGAAACAGTAAAGAAGATTAAGGCGCTTAATGAAAAAGGCATCAGACCGGAGGAACTTGAAACTGTTGAAATTGGATCTACCGCAAAAGGAAAAGAAGTAGAACCTCAATTTGTTGATGTGGTTGGACAAATCAGCTTGAAGACATTGGATAGAAATGCCCAAAAGAAAAAACATAAAGAAGGACAAAGAAGCAAACCAAGCAGCGGACTAAAACCAAGAGGACCAGAGCCTCAAAGGGAAAAAAGAACTGAGGCTCCCAAAAAGAATATATCCATTTCAAGTTCCACTGCAAAAAAACCTGAACAACCAAAACAACCCAGACAACCAATTCGTCCAATCAAGGAAAACAAGGACACTAACCCAACCAATTAATAGTAGATAGTTACTAATTGGAAACCTCAATAAAATCGATTGCTAAAAACAGCAATTAGAATTATTGTAAAAAAATGAAACTTGAATATGCTAATAAGTGATTAATGCAATAGCATATTCAAGATCATCACACCCACAAGGCCTACAACCGATACAATTGATTCCATTATACTCCAGGAGCGAATCGTATCTGCGATACTCAAGTTAAAATATTCCTTGAACATCCAAAACCCTGAATCATTTACATGGGAGAAGAAAAGGCTTCCTGCACCAATCGACAATACCATTAAATTAGGGTCAGTGCCTGTAGCCAAAACCAATGGTGCAAGAATACCTCCTGATGTTAATCCCGCTACCGTAGCGGACCCCATTGCAACCCTGATAACTGCAGCCATCAACCAACCTAGGAAAAGTGGAGGCAACGCCATATCATTAAACCTGGCAGCAAGCTCATTACTGATACCACTTTCTGCAAATACATATTTAAGTGCTCCAGCACCAGCAATGATCATCAGAATAACAAGCATGTCTTTCAATGATTCTCCATAGATTGACATGATCTTTTGGAATGAAATACCGGCATTCAATCCAACCGACCAGGTAGCAAAAAGCATAGAGACAAACATCAACATTGAAGGATCAGAAATGAATTGGAAAAACGCTTTTAATGATGCGGGCACTTCAATAACCAAGGGTATAATTGATGTTAGCAATAAAATAAATACAGGCATTAAAGCGGTTATAATACTAATTGAAAATGCAGGCATATCACTTTTGTTCATTTGAACAGGTACAAAAGTGGAGAGCGGTTTGGCATCAATCTTTTTCAATTGCGTTGCAAACAATGGTCCAGCCAAAATGATGGCAGGAATAGCTACAGCAATACCATAAAGCAATGTTTTCCCCATGTTGGCGTTGAGCTGGTTAACCAATGCTGCTGGCGAAGGATGTGGCGGCAGGAATCCATGTGTTACAGACAATGCAGCGAGCATTGGCACTGCAACATATAACGCAGGCAGCTTCACCTGGTAAACAATGGAAAAAATCAACGGCACCATCATTACAAAACCCACATTATAAAAAAGAGGTATGCCAAGTAAAAAACCGGTAAGCATCAATGCCCAGGTAATATATTTCACTCCGAAGAAATCCAACATGACCAAGCTTATTCGTTGGGCAGCACCTGATTCAGCAAAAAGCTTGCCAATCATTGCCCCACACATGATAACTAACAGAAGAGGACCAATGGTATCACCAATTCCTTTTTGAATTGTAGTTGGAATCTTTGCAAGGGGAATGCCTAAAAAAAATGCGGCAAGCACAGATACAATAATAAATGCGATGAAAGGATTGCACTTAAATAGGGAAATGAGCAACACTAAAAATAAAATTGCAGATGCTACAATTAATAAAGCCATGGCAATAGTTTATCTGTATAATAAATAACAAACCAACCAAATAAATGGAGTTGCAAAAAGAATCGAATCAAACCTATCGAGAAAACCCCCATGACCTGGCATGAAACTTCCACTATCCTTCACCCCCGCCACACGCTTCAATTTACTTTCAACCAAATCGCCAATCGTTCCAGTGATTGCAGCAATTCCCACAACAACCAACAATTCAATTGTAAATACCCAAATAAATTTTGAAAGCAATGCCACAAATCCAATGCTAAGTATAATCCCCCCTACTGTACCCTCCCAGGTTTTTTTGGGCGACCAAGAAATAAGCGGTGTTTTACCAATAAGGGAACCTACAATATAAGCCATGGTGTCATTGATCCATATCGAGAGAATAAATACAAGTACAATCAACTTACCGCTAAACCCTGCAATAACACTTGTAATCGAACTATCCTCAAATTTAAAGCCCCAAATCCATCCACTGCGAAGGCTGATCAACAAAGACAATGAAAGAGAGATGTATAAAAATCCGACGAACGAACGCAAAAAATGGGTGTATGAATATTTTTTGTCAAATAACAATTGTGCAGGCAGCAGAAATAGGCAGACCCTTACAATCCAAAGACCTAGAATATCTAAACGCATTCCCAATAACTCCAACTTACCCATTGTAGCCATCAGCATGAGTCCCCACCCAAGCAATGGAAAAACAAGGTTATCTAACTCACCCTTAGAGCCAAAACTTGGGTCGATAATTTTAGAGAGTTTGTGAAACTCATACCAACAACCTGCATGTACTATTGAAAACAAGACAAGAAAACTCCACTCATTCCATAAGATACCCCCCAACATGACTGCTGCGTATATGATTGCAGTAATTGCCCTTGTTTTAAAAACAGAAATATCCAATGCCATCAGATTCAGTTTAATTCGATTTTTCCAAATAATTCAATCGCTTCTTCCCTAAACACCTCCGGTATCCACAGCTCATTTTCACCAAGAAAGACATAGTTTGAATCTTGTTTGTTGATAATGATAACAGGGATATCATGTTCTTCAAAGATTCCTTTTACAAGGGCAGACTTAATACCATCATGAAACGCACACAATTTAAAATACCCTTTCATCAGATTAAGTTAGGACTTCTTGTCCATGATTATCAACATTGAATTTTTCCTGATCGCTGGTT
>CANJEF010000076.1 GCA_947472965.1 Sphingobacteriales bacterium | reverse complement strand
ATTTCAGCAGGATCAAGAGAAACATCATTTCATGATAGCATGAAAGAACGATTCCTATTTATGAAATTTTATTCATTGAATATACACTTAAGTGATTGCCTTCATGAAATATTTCCTTTTGATACAAAAATCCCAATTTACGTAATAAGCTTATTGATCTGTGATTATGCCTCAGGGACGTTGCCAAAATTATTTTGGCTTGTTGATTGCTGAAATATAAATCCAAAATGAGCTTACTTCCCTCATGAGCAAAACCTCTTTTGTAATGTGCGGGAAGTAAGGCAAACCCAATATCGGGAAATTCTAAATAAGCCTTTTTTATTAATGTAATTACACCAACGGGTTTATTATCTTGTTTTTCTGTAATCAACCAAAAATTCACTTCGGGATTGGCTTCAACGGTTTTGATGTATTCTACAGCTGCGTTGATACTAACAATCTTTCGATCACCTATAAATTCAATCCAATCAGGTGTATTCATCAAGTCATGCATAAATGCAGCATCCAATTGCGATAATGTTGTCAACCTGATTCTCTCTGTTTCTTGTGAAATCGAAGTGTTTAAATGCATATAGATATTCGCTTCAGATAATATGTTATATACTAACCATATTGGTTTATAATTCCTTTTATTTGATGCCAATTTTTTTAGTTGGTACAAATCCACTGGGGAAACAAAAACAATTCGAGTTGAGAATCCCTTGATGAAGTATGGTAATATCCTCTTCAAGATGTAAAGCAACTTCCTCTATTTGGGGAGTTTCGGTAAATTCACAATAGCTGGCTAATAATTTTACAAAATCATACCCATCCTCCTGGGTGAAAGAAAGTCCGTCAGCATTACACTCTAATTCAATTTTTTTTTGTGAAATATAGTCTTGAGAAGGCGCACGATTAAAAACAGGTCCTACATACTTTGATATATCAGCAGAAATTGTATATGGGACCTTGAAAGGAAAAATCATACAAAATGGATGTAGAAATAAAATTAAAGCAAATAAAGCTGCCAAACTAAAAATACCTGAAATCGCGGCTCCTTCTTGAAGTAACTATTTTTCTTTCGCCAGCGCTAAAACATCATCCCGCAGCTGATCCATATCCATTGCTAAGGTTCCATTGTATATCCCTCTAATGTGGCCCGACTTATCAACAAGCAGCACATGTTCTGTATGTAAGAAATCACTGCTATCCTTGCTAAAACCCAATTGCTCTTCAGCAAAGTAGGATTGTCTTGCCAATTCATAAATTTCATTTCGTGTGCCTGTCAATAAATGCCAATTATTGGAATTAATGCTATTTGTAATTGCATACTCTTTTAACCTTGCTACACTATCACGCCAAGGCGTAACCGAATAGGAAAGAAATACAACACCACTGGAGTCGCCGAAGGACGTATTCAATTTTTTCATTTTATCCATCATACCCGGACAAATACTACCACAACCTGTAAAGAAAAAATTTGCCACATGAATCTTTCCAACTATTTCCTGTTGCGTGATTGAATGATTATTTTGATTGGTCAATTTGAAATCCCCAATGGTGTGTTCAATTTTTAAAGAAATCGAATCTGTATCAGTTATGAATATTGGAGTGAAGTCCGCCGTATTGTAATATGGCAGCCTTCGCATTTTAGGCTTTTCCTTACATGATAAAAAAATAAAATTACTAACGAAAAATATCAAGGCTATCCGAAACATTTATACAATTTTTAGTGCCAAGTAAACCATAACGCCTCCCATCTACAATAACATAATTTGAGCGATAGCTCCCATTATCATACCATTGTTTCTGGGATCCGAATTCATACCCCATGCGGTAATTCATTTCTCTTATAATAAGCCCTTTCTGATTCCATTCCCTGCACGTTCCATCATATTCACCATCTTTAAAATGATACTCTGATTGAACCAATCCATTTTCCCACCAATTGCGCATCAACCCTACTTTAACCCCCTTATTGAAATAACGCTTTTCCATTAACCCCCCACTTGGATAATATTTTCTCCATTCACCATGCTCCAATCCATTAATATGATAAGCAACGGATGCAGTGTCTTTGCTATTGGGATAAAATGAAACAGTGATATCCAGCTTATCTTCAATGTCCTTGCAGCCTATTAGTAAAATAATACAAATAAAAAGTACCTTATTTAGATACTGTACCGGCCGTACCAAAAAATCCATTTCCATTGATATAGGGATCTGTATTTGTTATGTGATAATGATAAATACCATTTGGATATTCTGTGGTAACATGCTTATGGCCATGATAAACATCAAGCTGTGAATTGACCACCGGAGAACCATTTTCTTCTGGACCATAAACAGGAAAACCATCAAGCAAGAATCCAATCAAGGCTGATTTTGTTGCCTTCACCGTTGTTAAATATAAAGGCTCTACATGATAATGATACATTCCGCCCGGAGCAGGATGTCCCCAATACTGATCGAAACTAACAATTTCACCTGTAAGAGGCTGGTTCGGACCAGCATACTGATTAAAAAATGGAACGCCATTCAACGATACACCGATGGGACCCAATGGGGTTGACTGCTTTTGAGATGCCTCTTTGGGGTCTACAGGTATTTTGAATGTATAGTTTTGTACATTAATCCCATTGGGATTCTTTTTGAAACTATTTCCCTGAAACGTAATTCCTGAGAAGGATTCATACAACGCATTGCCTGCATCATAATATGCACTCTTGTGATCAGGTGCACCAGTAGTCTTAATTGTAATATATGTTCCATCTGATGTAACAGAAGTGGCTCCATATATTTTTTTAAAAATATCAGGCACTGTATTTAAACTGGTTGCTACTGTTGAAGTTGTTTGCGTTTGCTCATCCTTACTGCAGCTGGTTAAAATTATAACTACCAGCAATGATTGAAAGAAGATTGTTTTTTGTATCATTTAATTGTTTTTTTCTATTGATGCTTGAATGCGTAAAATCAGTTGTTAATAAAATGAAAATAATATTATACTATTTTTCATCTCCCTTTTATTGGGTTGTTATCTATTTTTCGCCACCAATACCCATGGTCATTTTTAAAAGTCATGTACCAGGCATTCCTTTTGGGGATTCATTATCTATAGACCTTGTTTTTTTAAAATGGTTTAATGTAAGCATGTTTTACCCGACCAATAAATCTTTTTGTTCCAGCTCCAGTCTGATATTTAACACTTCAGTTAGGACTTACTCTTTCAATTTAATAATTAGACACCCGAGAATCCACTATCCTTCTCTCAATATGTCTGAATATGCTGAAATTATGGTTGGCTTTGATATTCCAGTATACTCAATCACCAACGTTTCACTAGAAGGGAGGATGATTTGATGATTTATAAATTCTTGATAATCAAAACCGATATGAATAACGATATAACGGTATTTATTGTGCGGAAGCTTTTGCCTTTCCAGCAAAGAGAATTTTTCCTTTCGGTCTATTTCAGGAATGTACTTTGCAGCGGGCTTAATCTTGTATTGTAAATAGTAATCGATGGCCATCAGCTCTTTCATAACTTGATCTTCAGGATATTGATCAGCTATATATTGATTGGCCATATCATAAACATCAGAAAGTCCGTAAGAAACCAAATTGCTATGCTGCTCGAAATACTTCCCCAACCCAAGTAGAAAATCGAAAACGCTATAATGCATGGTTACGTATGTAAGGGTAGCACCCAAGCGCTTTTTATTCCAATATATCTCAAGTGCGTTTTCAAGCTTTAAGATATAAGCCAACTCTACTTCAGAAAGGTAATCACTTTTGATAATCTGATACGGAGCTACGGGATCAAAAACATATCCATGCTGCTCATGTTTATCTCGAACAGGTGTGCCCTTCAAAAATTTCAAGAATCCCAATTGCAATTCTGGTGGGAATAGTTTAAATACTTCTTCAAAACTGTACTTTATATCACTCCAGTAATCAAAAGGCAATCCCACAATAAGGTCAAGGTGCATTTCAACATATTCCTTCAACTCTTCAATTACACGCTTGGTTTTTTCAAATACCTGTTTTCGTCCAACTTCAAGATTTGACTTTTGATTGATGGTTTGAATCCCAATTTCAAACCGAAACATTCCCCTTGGAATTTTTTCTTTGATAAATGAAATAATATCGGGATGAAGTATATCGGCAGTTATCTCAAATTGAAATACATTTTCAGGTTGGGCATGATCAAGTATGAACTGAAATATGTCTAATGTAAAATCCTTTTTTACGTTGAACGTACGATCAAGAAATTTGATCACCCGTCCATGCTTCATCAGGTAAAGCAAATTTTGCTTGATGTGTGCAATAGGAAGATAGCGAACCTTATTATCGAGACTAGCTAAACAGAATTCACATTTATATGGACAACCTCTTGATGTTTCAATGTAAAGAACCCTGTTCCTTAATGTAGCCGGATCTTCATTTTGATATGGATTGGTGTGTTCATATAATGCAAGCTCGAAGTTCTCTGCATGTTTATGAAAAAGAAAATCATTTTCTTTTTTGGAAACCAAGTTGGGAACTGAGTCTAAAATAGGATATGCTGCAAGTAAGTTTGAAAAGGGAATTTCCCCCTCGCCAGTGATGATATGATCTACAAAAGGAAATTGAATGGTGTCTTGCCAATCATATGTAACTTCTGGTCCACCCAATAGGATATTGGTTTTTGGATTGATTGCCTTGATCTTTTCAGCCACTTGCATGATCTGCGTAATATTCCAGATATAGCAACTGAAACAAACCAATTCAAAGTCACTGCAAAAAACTGCTATTTCATCAAGGTCCTCTTTAATGGTAAACTCTTTCCAGGTAAGTCGTTCATCTGTTTTATTCAATTCATACAACAGCCGTATCGCCAAATTCATATGAATGTATTTGGCATTGAGCGTAGTGAGCAAAATGGTATGCTTTTGCATGGTGCAATGGTACGGATTTTAACACGCTTATTTTTATATCTGGGAGATGATTTTTATGGCATTGAAAGATGACAATAGGAATTGTCGTATTCCATCAATCTATTCCATCCAGGTGAATTTGATATTCCCCAAGAGGGTAACCATGTTTTTATTTCCCCAACAAATACAATTCTTTCTGTCTTCCTTGAATAAAACGGAATTCCTTTCCATCATAAAACCCATCCTCTTCAAGCATAATCCGAATCGACTTCTTCCATTCGGGAATTTCTGTTGAGGCATTCAATTCAATGGAATAGGCCGTATTGGGATACAATTTATAATCTCCACTGCCAGGAACACCTTCCTGCATATCCCACATGCCAATCGTTGGACCGGCAGCATGTCCATTAAATCCCAATGGATGGGTATAAATGCTTGGTACAATGCCTTCGGATTTTGCTTGATTCAATGAAGCCAATAGAATTTCATTTCCTGTTCTTCCGGTTTTATAATTTGAAGTAAGAATATCTTGCAATCTATTTCCATTTGCAAATGCTTTCTTGATAGAAGAAGGTGCATCTGTTTCCCCAGGCAACAAAACATAGGCATGTTGCTGAACGTCGGTATTCAACCTCAAATACGTAATGCCAAAGTCAACATGCAAAAGATCACCAGGACGAACAACATCATCCTTGGGTCTGTCTGAAAAACTACGTAGGTGATCAAAGCTTAATGAATCGCTCCGTTGAATTGAAACAGAAGGATGAAACCAGGTGGTTAAGCCCAGACCAGTAACCTTTTGCCGGAACCACCAAACCAAATCGTCTGTAGTTGTTATACCAGCTGTAACTACCTTATCGGAAAATCCTTCTTTTATAATCTCATGTGACACTCTCACAAGCTGTGTATAAATTTGCATCTCACGCTCAGTCCTGGTTTCCATCCATCCAACTGCAAGGGGCTCTGCAGAAATAACACGGCTACCAAAGTCCTTTCCTAATTTTTCCATCAACATTTCATGATGCGTGTGGTCCAAGCCATCAGCATGTGCGAAATTTTTTGATATGTTAATCCCAATTTTCTTGGGATTTCTTGTTTTGATAATATCTAGTAATGCATCCCATTGATCCGGGAATTTTTTCAAATCCCATGATGCCTTGATGGACTCGCCTACATTGTAACGTGCAATGGCTAGCTTTTCAATTTTTTTTGTTTTACTGTCATTATAAAAAACGATCATTGTGGTTCTTCTTGCAGATAACCATGTTGAAGGAAGCATGGTCCTAATTACAGGATCTTCATTGTATTCTCTTGAAATGATTACCCACATATCAATCCCTGTTCGCTCCATTAGCATGGGCAACACAGTATTAAAGCGTTCTTGTAGAATTTCGTCAACTACGCGCGACTGCTCTCGTTCAGAGAGAATTTGTGCAGTGCCTGCAATTGAGATTGCAAAAAACAAAACGAAAAAAATATACTTCATACAAT
>CANJEF010000075.1 GCA_947472965.1 Sphingobacteriales bacterium | reverse complement strand
TGGGTATGATAGGAGTAATTTTTCTACGCCTTCTTCTATTGTTAGCGCATCGTAGCCCGCACATTCTTGTCTTATATCTTGCTCTATTCTAATGGCGGTTACATAAAATTTATTATCGTGCCAACCAGCTGCAGTATAACAAAACAGAGGGAGTGTTGGTGCGTCGTCGGCTGTTTCATAAGCCGCCATAAATGTTCCGGTATGTGCCGGAGGGATAAAGGCTGCTACCGCCCAACCCTTGTCACAAAGCCTCATGTCTCCAGTTGTAACATCAATTCCAATGCCCCTTCTCCCAGCGAGTTCATAGAGGTTTCCTCCTTCTGGAAGTTCTATCCAATTTTCTTCAGGTACTGGAATGGCATCCCAACCGGCACGGCCAACTGAGTATAGTGATGAATCTTCAAAGATATTTCCTTGTCCGTCTGAATACAATAGGAAGGGGGAATGGGATAACGTAGCCATATTCAAAATTAAGATAATTATGCTTGGCTGATGCAATTTTGGCAATATGCATTGAATTCATCAGGCCCAACATCATAGTCATCGTCCTCTTCATCGTCAATGTATGCCTGAAAAATTTTATTGTTTTTATAATCAATAGTCAGGACATCATCTTTTAGGATTACCCTATTCAATTCATTCCATTTGATTTTTTTTCCTAACAACCCATTTTCTTGAATTGTGGTTTTTGAAAAGCCAAACTCTCTTTTTTGAAGGATGGTTTTTTCAATAAGTCCGCACACCAGAAACAATATACCCAACAAGATAGGCATTGGTGCTGCAGCGATTAATCCAATACCGCCTATAATCAGGATGGTTTTGAATTTGATATCTTTTTTCTTGTTGAGTTCGTATTTGTTTGAAATCAAAAGCGAGACTGTAATAATTATTGTAATTATCAAGACAGTTGATTTACTGTCGATATAGATTGAAACTCCTAAAAGCAACAATAGAAAAATGGATAATAGCCACCCTGTTTTTTCAATGGTTTTTTTGTGGTCGTTTTTCAGGACAACCACATAATCATAGACTTCCTGATTGGCCAGTTTGTTTTTCATCATTATCAATCCTGGCTCAACATCAGGTTGCTGAGTTTAAATAGTATCCTAGAACCAACATTTTCATCCCACCCATCTGAACTTACGCCCGTTTCACAAAGGTCAAAACCGATGATGGTTTTGCCGCTTTCCTTGATTTTCATAAAGATGAAATTCAATTGTTCCATATCGAATCCTCCTGGAACCGGGGTGCCTGTATGTGGACATAGTTTGGCATCCAATCCGTCTATGTCATAACTTATATAAACCTTATCGGGAAGTTGGGAAACGATTTCATCTGTAATTTGGCTCCAATTTTGCCCGTTGTATAATCGTTTTTTTAATTCATGTTCGAAATAAGTGGTAACTCTATAATCACTTTTACAGATGTATTCCCACTCTGATTCGCAATAATCTCTAGTGCCAATTTGCATCAATTTTGAAACTGATGGAATCGTTGACAAAACGTTGTACATTATTGATCCATGAGAATAGTCTAGTCCTTCGTATGACTTTCTCAAATCACAATGTGCATCTATTTGAAGGATTCCAAAAGATTCATGTTTTTCTGCTAGCGCCTTGAGAAAACCCAATGGAGTACTGTGATCACCTCCCAACAAACCTACTTTTTTCCCTTTATTGAGTAGATTCATCGTTTTTTCATACACCCATTCGTTCATCATTTTACACCCTTCGTTCACTTCCTTGAGGGTTTTGCACATAAACTTGTTGCTTTCCACTTTTTCGCCACCCTTGATGAAGTTTAGGTATAGCTCGTTCTCTTTTCTTAGGAAATCGTTTTTTAGAAGCAGCTTTTTGTCAACGCTTAGCATGTGGATTCCCTTTTTCCAGCTGTTTTTATATTCACTGTCGAATAAATCAACTTGCAAGCTTGCTTTTAGGATGTTTTCAGGAGATCTGGCCGTTCCGCATTTGAAACTAACTGTCACTTCCCAAGGAACGGGTAATATGACAAGTTCTGCGTCTTCTTCACTGAATGGTAATCCGAAAATATTGTTATTTGGAATACTGATCCCATTGGGATCGAAAGTGGACATGTCAACCATCATATGATTAGGCCCTGTTTAATTTGGATGGCAAAGTTAGGAAAAGGTATATAGACTTCAAGGTGGTAAATCTGTTTTTTTGAATTTCATTTTTGGAATAAATACATACGCTCAGTTTCGTGCTGTTTTTGCCTAACTATCCTCTTTTGCATTACCTTTGTATTTCAAATGGTTTTCATGAAAAAGATGCACATTCTGGGATTGGTTTTGATTGCAGTAGTGATAGCTTCATTGATTTCATTGTTGGATGATATGAGTACATATGATTCGGTTGAATCAGCCCGAAAAAAGGAAGGTAAATTTGTTCATTTGATTGCTAAACTTGATACAACAAAGCCAGTGGTATATGATCCGATTAAGGATCCAAATTACCTTGCATTTACTGCAATCGATTCACTTGGGTATTCAACCAATGTTGTCTATAAAAATGCAAAACCTACTGATTTTGAAAAGAGTCAGCGTATAGTAATGAAAGGTTCGATGCAAGGTGAAGTATTTCAGTGCAACGAAATTGTAATGAAATGCCCATCAAAATACAAAGAGCAAGGCGTTGTGCCAACAAAATCCATCAGCTCTTCATCTGTCTTAAAAAAAGAATCTACACAGCCTTAACCGCACTCATCTTTACATAATGATTAAATATATTGGGGAACACCTGCTACTGGGACAAATAGGGAATTTTATAACCTTGTTGTTTTTTTGCACTTCCATTCTTTCTGCGTACGCATATTACAAAGCAACTACACAGGCAGGAAGTCTCGCTGAAAGCCCATGGTTAAAGGTTGGCCGCACTTCCTTTTGGGTAAATGCCATCTCCATTGTTGCGTTGTTTCTTATTCTTTATCTGATAATTTATAACCACTATTTCGAATATAAGTATGCTCATCAACATTCCAAGCGCAGCTTGGATTTGCAATACTTGATGAGTTGTTTTTGGGAAGGGCAAGAAGGTAGTTTCATGTTGTGGAGTTTTTGGAATGCAGTACTCGGTTTGGTGTTGATAAAAACGGCCAAAAAATGGGAATCAAGCGTCGTATTTACCATCGCATTGGTACAGGTTTTTCTTGCTAGTTATTTAATGGGCATTTATATTTTTGATATTCGAATTGGAACGAATCCATTTGTCTTAATGAGAAATGAATTTCCTGATGCTCCAATTTTTCAAGACCCCGCTTATCTTGCGAAATATTTAACTGATGGCAATGGCTTGAATATTCTTTTGCAAAATTATTGGATGGTTATCCATCCACCGATATTATTTCTTGGGTTTTCTTCTGCTATTGTACCCTTTGCATTCGCAGTGGCTGGTTTCTGGAAAAAAGATGTAGCAGGTTGGGTGAGGCCAGCAATGCCGTGGGCGTTGTTCTGTGCCGGAGTACTTGGACTTGGCATCATGATGGGGGCAGCATGGGCGTATGAGTCACTCACATTTGGTGGTTATTGGGCCTGGGATCCCGTTGAAAACGCTTCTCTTGTTCCTTGGTTGCTTATGGTTGCAGGAATTCATACGATGTTGATTTTTCAACATACTGGATATGCCTTGAAGGCCAGCTTCCTTTTTATAATCGCGGCGTACGTTTTAGAATTATATGCAACGTTTCTTACCAGAACAGGTGTATTGGGCGATACCTCAGTGCATTCTTTCACTGGTGAAGGAAGCACTTTGTATTGGCATATGCTTTTCATGATTGTAACCTTCATTATGATACCGCTTGTGTTGTACATTAAAAATCTGAAATCAATTCCCGTTGTTACAAAAGAAGAGAGTATGAACTCCCGTGAATTCTGGATGTTTGTAGGATCACTCATGTTGCTTATTTCAGCTGGATATATTATTGTACTTACTTCCCTCCCTTTTTTCAATAAGCTTTTTGGAACAAACTGGGCCATTGGCAAAGATGTTGAATACGTTTACAATCGTATTATGGTGATGGTAGCCATGATTATCGGGTTGTTGACTGCCATTGCCCAATATCTTAAATACAAGGATACCACAAGGAAATACATCTGGTCCAAATTAGCCATACCAACAGCCATAGCGATTGTCGTTTCATTTTTAATCAGCCTTTTTGGTGAGGTGACTTATGACAAATACGGCATAGGTTTTCTTGTGGCAATACACATGGCCATCTGGACAGCCATCTACTCCCTGGTTTCAAATGCCATGTATCTGATCGTGGTTTTGAAAGGGAAAATGAAAGCTGCAGGATCCTCCATTAGCCATTTTGGTTTTGCCCTCATGCTGGTTGGGATTCTGATTTCATCCTCAAAGAAAGAATTGATATCCGAAAACCGAACCGGAATTGCTGTGAGCGGATTAAAAGATGCAAAGGGACGAGATGAGAATCCACTTGAAAATATTACGCTGATCTACAATGTTCCCACGCCAATGGGAAAGTATATTGTTACTTATTCAGGTGATTCAACCGAGACGAAAAACAACAAAGTATTTTTCAAGATCAATTTTACGAAGGCAGATTCTCTTCAAGATAATAATGCAGAATCATTTGATGTTACACCGAATGCTTTTCTCATGAAATCAGAGGAAGGAACCCAGCTTTCCTCAAATCCTGGCGCTAAGCATTACCTTACTAATGATATATTTGTGTACATCACCTCCTGGCTAAATCCAGATAATATAAAAGATACTGCAGCTTTCAGGAACATACCAATCGCTGCTGGCGATACAGTGTTTTATTCAAATGGATTTGTATTGGTAGATAAAGTATTGACTGCAAATAAAACCGACAATCCTGAATTGCCCTTAGTAGATAGTGCTTGGTTATCTGAATTGACTGTTGTGTCAAAGGAAGGAATCAAAACATCTATTACACCTGCTTTTTTTGTTAAGGACGGACAGCAGTCTTTCAAGACCGATACTGTAATGCAGCAAAACCTAGTGGTAGGATTGCAGCGAGGCACAAATGGAAAGGTGGAGGTTGCCATAAAGGAATCTTCGGCAGTTATGCGATATATCACTTTGAAAGCGTATCGCTTTCCTTGGATCAATCTTTTGTGGTTGGGTACAATTATCATGTTCCTGGGTTTTATGCTCAGCATGTATTTCAAATTGAAGAGCAAGTTGTATGTGGTTTAACTAATACTATAGTGTAACTACTTTAATAACCTGTTTTACTTTTTTGTAGTGGTAAGTCCATCCTTTTAATGTCATATTTGTCAATTCTGTTTTTTTATTAATTTGCAGTTGGATGAGGGAATTCAAAGCGACATATATATTGGCCTTCTGCTTGGTGCTGTCATTTTCATTGACCGCACAAGTTAGAAATGGTATCAATGATACCTTAACGGTTCAATTCATTATTTATAATGGAGACACTTTGCCCTATGCACAACTCGACAGGGTTTTGGTTATAGGTCACATGAGCCGGGCTCAGCGCAACGCGTCCAGAAAATGGACCAGGTTAAGAAATGCTGTATATGTAACATATCCTTATGCAAAAAAAGCTGCTGTAATAATCAATGATGTAGCCTTTAATTTGAATAAAATTAAAGATGCTGGAGATCGCAAGCGTTATCTTAATAGCCGCGAAAAGGAACTGAAAAAGGAGTTTACAGAGCCCCTAACGAATCTCTCAGTGTACCAGGGTAAAATACTAATGAAGCTCATCAATCGCGAAACGAACAACACCTGTTATGAACTGATCAAGGAATACCGTGGTGGATTTTCAGCCCGTTTTTGGCAAACATTGGCTTGGTTTTTTGGAAGCAGCCTGAAGCAGGAATACCTTCCTTATAGTGATGATGCCGAAATGGAAGTGATCGTCCATGAAGTAGCCCGAATGTATGGTCACGCCTCCTAGTGGATATCCTTATTTTATCCTTTATCACTTCATCCTATCACTTATCTTTGCGGCAATATTTAAGACGCTATGAAACTATTTGTTTTGGCATTTGGTGTGCATCCTGATGATGTAGAGCTAAGCTGCTCAGGGACACTTTTGAATGAGGTTAACAGCGGTAATAAGGTTGGTGTAATTGACCTCACTGCTGGAGAATTGGGAACAAGGGGAACCGCAGAAACTAGGGCTTCTGAGGCTTCATTGGCTGCAAAAATCATGGGACTTTCTATCAGAGAAAATCTGGGCATGAGAGATGGTTTTTTTGTGAATGATGAAAGTCATCAGTTGAAAGTAATAAGGGCTATTCGAAAATACCAGCCAGAAATTGTACTTGCCAACATACTTGACGACAGACATCCGGATCATGGTCGTGCCGGTAAGTTGGTTTCTGATGCTTGTTTTTTAGCTGGACTTTCCAAAGTAGAAACAATTG
>CANJEF010000074.1 GCA_947472965.1 Sphingobacteriales bacterium | reverse complement strand
TATGCTATTTCTCATTGCTTCCTTCAAAACCAGACAAGGAAAAGAAATGGGTTCATGAATAACATTGTTATCAAGCATTTCAACCTTGACCTTCTTTGAATCTTTTAACGGCACTGAAAAGACAATTCGTGTCTCGTTTAAAACTGGTGCAAACAAGAATTTTATTTCCCCTTGTGCATCTGATAATCCATATGAAACATTGGCCTGATCGCCCATGATGGAAGCATAAACAGGAATACCCTTCATCGGCAGTCCTCTTTCAATATCAAGTACTCTTGCAATTACCTGATGACCTTCCGATTCAACATCCCCTTTAGCAGCATGAGAAGTAAAAATAGTATATGGTGAAATCACACTATCAGCATAGGCAGATAACATATCATCACGAACAACATTCACGGAAATGTTCTTAAGGTCAGATAGGCCTGAGACATCAAATTTTACTTCTCCTCGAATTGGATATGACTGATTTCCTACAATGGAAATTGAAGATGAACCCGAATTTTTAATTGAAGGCGGTTGTGGGCCTTTTAACTCGCAGGTTCCTGGCGGATAGGAAGGATGAATGACTATAATGGGCAAGACTAGTGACTTGGTAGAAATACCTTTGATGCTGCAATCCAAAAAATAAAAATCCGACCTTATTTCTTTTGGCACTTCGATATAACCGTAAAACCTGCCATCCTGATTAAGCAACGTAACGCTCCCCTTTTCCAGTCCAGTCCTGTCTATCAAATGCACATCAATAAATTTGGAGTTCGCCGCTCCCTCTAACTTTCCATCCAACCAAACCATTTCGCCAGCTACATATACGCGCTGATCTGAATGCAGTTCTATATTCACTGCAGCTACAGGTTGTGCAGATGCATATTGAACCAAAAAAAACAAGATGAATGATATGGCTAAATTCTTTGACATTAATAATTTTTATTCTACCAAAAAACCGGTTTAATGTTACTTCCCTTTTCGATCCTACAATCAACACAATTTTTTCTGGCAATCACAAGATTACCGCTCAGTGTTTCGAAATATGCTGGGACATAACTGGGGTTTTGCTTTATAAATTCTATTGACTTTGCAGGCCGGTCTGATATCGAAGGGCATAAATCTTCTTCATTTGGAGAAGGCCATAAATTCATCGCTGAGTTCATGATAAATAGTCTTTTTTCAGTAACCTTACCAACTGAAATATACCCTACAGCAACCCTTGAATTGTCGTTTGTACAAATTATGTTTGAGGGCATTTTTGATGGCTGAGGATCAAATAGGGTGCCAGTCAATTCTGTATTTTTTTTCAAGATGTTCCAAAAATTATAAGCTTCCTTAGTCAAACCCAACTGCCTAACAAGAATGCTATACCGAACAGAAAGCTTGTCGCTTGGCTGTAGTATTTTTTGAATGGGCTGATAGCTCACAATATCCTCATCCAATGAAAGCGTATTGTTAATTAAAATCGATTTAGAGGTATCATTGGTCCAACAAAAATGGATCTGGTCACCAAGAGGCCTGTTTACAACTTTACCATCAACAAAATCCAGTAAACTTTGATACCAGGAATGACGCTCGAAGGTCTCAATAAACTCCCACTTGTAATAGCGGGTAGCATTAGCTGGATCGCGTGTATGAACATAAAGTTGAAGATCTATTTCCTGCTTCCAAGTTACACTGTCAATAGGTGGTGTATTAACAGCTTTTTCAACCGCTGATTCATAATTTTTTCCTCCAGCAGTCGTAATCATGAGTTTATAACTTCCCGTTTCAGGAAGATCCAAGACTGATTTATAAAGACCATTCCCCGACTCTGGTAAATTCCAAGTTGTACCATTACTTGACTCTATATAAACACGTGCATTCTTCTCTGGAATCCGTAATGATTTATCTTGTAGTGTTTTAAGCTTACTTAAGATAAATATATTTTCAATTTTTTTACCTACTGCGATAGTGCCTTCAACAACCAAAACAGATTGATCTACTTCTGCAACAGGAGGATCGAATGGCTTTTTACATTGCACTGTAATTAAACTTATAATTAATATCGTCAATAACCTTTTCATCAAAATCTCAAATTGAATGACAAGAATGGAATAGCTGTTGCAAATACTGCCAATTGATATCCTTTGATTTGCCCATTTTCCAGAACAAAATAAACTGAATAAGGATTATCACGTCCTGTAATATTATAAATCCCAAATGTCCATGAATTATGAACTTTTTGACTGAGTTTATGATTTCCTTCCAACGTCATAGAAAAGTCTGTCCTGAAAAAATCAGGAATGCGGTATGCATTTCGTTCTGAATAATACACCCTTGGTGAACCTCCCAAATTAAATGTTCCGATAGGCAAGGTGATTGGGCGCCCGGTGCTGTAGGTAGAGGTCAGCGAAAAGCTAAATCGCTGTGATACCCTATAGTTGCCTACAAAGCTAGCAACATGTGGCTTATCAAAGTTGGCTGGATAATATTCACCTTTATTGATAGTTTCTCCTGCTGTAGGATCCTCCACTTTTAAAAGGGTTCGTGAATAAGTATAACTCAGCCAGCCATTTAATTTCCCCGAAGGTTTTTTCAACAACACTTCGATGCCGTATGCCTTTCCAATTGTATTGATTACATCCCTTTCAATATTTTCATTGAGTATCAACTTTGCACCACTTTTATAATCAAGGTAGTTCTTACTCCTTTTGTAATAGGCCTCAAAAGAAAGTTCAATCCCTTTAGTACCAGGTTGCATATAAATTCCGGCAGAAAGTTGTTCTCCTATTTGTGGTTTTACAAATGGGTCGCTGAGCTTCCAAATATCGGTAGGCGAAATGGCAGTGGTATTTGTAATCATATGGATGTACTGCCTCAAACTATTATAACTCAACTTCAAGGATGTTTTGTCGCTAAGCAAATACCTTGCAGAAAATCTCAATTCTGGACCATGATAAGGTTTTATCAATTCCCCTTTGCCATATTTCAAGGAATCCTGAACGGTTGATTCATTGCGAGGCTGTCCCGCAGCGTACTGATAAATACCTTGTGGACCCAGGAAGCGGTAATAACTATACCTAAGTCCCCCTTGTATCGACAACTTATCCGTTATTGAATATTGATCTCCAAGGTAAAGGGAACTTTCTGTTGCCTTTTCATTCTCCAGTGACAGTGGTTTTATTTTAGAACTGGTATTGAATGGAGCAATTTGACCAGGATTCAAATCATACAAGAGATGTTGAAACCCAAAATTGATGTCATGCTTATTATTCGGGGAGAATTTGAAGTCGGCCTTTGCGCCTAGTTGCTTTATTCCGAATGAAATGTTGAATGCATCAATTGGATTGTTCCTTCCCTCAACATTATACTGATAATGATTCAACACGGTTGAAAAGACAGCATAAAGCTTGTTTGAAAAAGAATGTTTCCACTTCACATTCATATTTTGGTTAACATAAGAATAAGTGGAATCAGCATTTAGCCTGAATCGATCACTGCTGGTATACGCTGAAATATAAAGCCTGTCTTTATCAGAAAATGTATGTGAAACATGAATCATGAAATCATAAAAAGAAGCTTTGCTTTTGTTGAAAGTTGGATCCTTTATCTCTTTCAATATCCAATTGGAGTAGGTAATTCTTCCACCAGCAAGAAAAGTTGTCTTTTCACTACCCAATGGTCCTTCGAGTGTAAACTTGCTTGTTAAAGGGCCTAACCCTGCTGTGCCGGTAAGTTTTTTACTATTGCCATCTCTGGTAGTTACATCCATAATAGAAGAAATCCTTCCACCGAATTTTTCGGGTATGGCACTTTTATATAGTTCAAGTCCACGCACCACTTCTGGATCAACCGCCGAGAAAAATCCGAAAAGATGCGTAGGATTAAATAAGGTCATATCATTTAATAAAACCAGGTTTTGGTCTGTGGCCCCACCCCTAACATTATACCCTGCAGTGCCCTCGCCAACAGAAGTCACACCCGGCAAGGTTAGTAACGAACGCATAAGATCCGTTTCACCGAAAATAGCTGGTATTTGCTTAATGGTTTTAATACTCAAGCGCTCTACACCCATTTGCATACCGCGCACATTGGATTGTTTTTGTGCTATTACAATTGTTTTCAAACTCTTCACATCCTCTCTCATTTCCAGTTCAAGCTTTCCATCTCCTTGGACGTTCAATTGCATGATACGCTCTTTCATACCAATGCTGCTTACCTTCAAAATACCCCTGCCTTTGGGAATGGTGATTGAATAAAAACCAAAACCGTCTGTAGATACTACTTTTCCGCCTTCAACAGCTACAGTAGCTGCACTCAGGGGTTCACCATTTTTTATATCACGAATATATCCCGATATAATAGCAGTATTTCCACTGCTTCCTTTTTTACCGATGTTATATACGAGATTTTCAGTTTGGGCTATTACCGTTGTCTCTTGGATATCAGTTGAAACTGGAACTAGGTCAGAGTTCTTTTTTATTGAAAAGAAATCATCTACCAGCTTTGGAAGAAGCTGACTGCTTTTGGATATAAAGATTCTTCCCTGATTGTCTTTTACAAAAACCAGCCCTGTTTGATCCAATACCCTGGCGAGTATTTGATCCAGCGATCCGACATAAGACGATGCATCAATTTCAATTTGTTTGGTTAAGGTAGCATCATAGAAAAAGCTATAGGGATGATTTTTCTCAAGCAAATTAATCAAGCTATCGAAAGCACTTCTATTTTGGGCAAATAAGTTGCCTGACAATAGCACTGTAAACAAAACCGCGATTCTAATTTTTTTTACCATCCTTCAGTTTCCGCTTTTTTTTCCATTATTTCCATTGCCAACACAGGATCCTTTCGGAATTTTAGATGCTGTTCTTTGTAATACCTTTTGATTTTAGCTTGGTTTTCACCTAAAAGTTCAAAATAGTCTGATACTTTGTTTATTCTGACAGTATCCTTTGAATTTATGATATAAACATTCCTGAATAGTTGATAGCGTTTTTCGTCAACCCGGTTATTTACAATTTTTTTCTGCCATTGAATATATAAAGAGCGTTTGCCCACATGCACTCTCTCATAGAACTCACCTCGTTTTCCTTGTATTTTTAGCTTATCAAAATGATGGTCTCCGATATTAAATTCATCGATTTTTTCCTTGATGAGTTCTATAGAAAGATTACCAAGACGGTCTTTTGTAACCACTACATCATTGTGGCAATCATATTGTAGCTCTTGAACTGAATAAAAATTACCCTGGTATTTTACCACCCCCTTCAATGGGTCACTCCCTAAATAAAAAGGAGATTCACCAAAAAGAATCAATCCTCTGGTATATTCAAAACCAGAGTATAACAGACTGTTGTTTTGAATTGTATCAGTTTTCAAAAAGGCAAATAAACTAGAATGCACGAACACAATAAAGGAGACAAAAAGCAAAGCTACTCTTCCCATAGTTCTTAAACTTGCGTACAATGTATGCATTAAATTGTTAATGCAACCGCCATCCATAAAAAAGATAGGCAAAAACAAGTTGCGCTGATTATACTGAATTATTTTTGCGGAGATTACGCAATAAAAAACACAAATGCGTGGTCAAAACATAATAAATGATTTTTACAAGGTTATCCTTTCTACTCACTTTTTGTTTGGCATTGGCTTCAATTAATACAATCTCACAGGAACTTGAACCAGTTGTTGTTACAGGAAACCTCAGTGCGCAGAGATTAAAAGAAACTGGCAGGAATATACTAGTAATCAAACAGGATGAAATTCGCCGCTATCCAGTAAATAGCCTTGATGAATTACTAAGGCTGATTCCCGGTATTGAGGTTCAGCAAAGGGGCCCACAGGGCGCGCAAAGCGATATTATAATAAGGGGTGGTACATTTCAACAGGTATTGGTAGTGATTGATGGGATCCGAATCAATGATCCATTAACAGGACATTTCAACAGCTACATTCCAATCCACCCCAATGACATTGACCGGATAGAGGTGCTGAAGGGATCTACATCAGGTGTATTTGGTCCAGACGCAGTTGGTGGAGTCATTAATATTATTACGAAACAATTTCAGGAAAAATATAGCAATCAAAAAGAAACTGGAGAAGTTAAGTTAAGTGTGGGAAGCTATGGTATGTTCAACCAGTCCGCATACCTGCGCTCACAAAAAAAGCAAGGATATATCTCGCTTGGCTATCAAAAAATGAAAGCAGATGGACCCCCGCTAAGAGGAACAACGGGATACTTCAACAACAGCAACTTGGTGTTGAGCATGGGAAAGAAATTCAATGAACGATGGTCCGTAATGATCAGGGGAGCAATTGACAACAGATCTTTCAACGCCCAAAATTTTTACACCGCGTTTACCAGTGATACTGCAAACGAAAAAGTAAACTCATCTTGGCAGCAAGCCGTGGTATCCAGAAAAACAGAAAAATCAACATTTGAAATTCTAGCTGGTGCGAAGCAATTACTGGAT
>CANJEF010000073.1 GCA_947472965.1 Sphingobacteriales bacterium | reverse complement strand
GAATAGTTTTCAATGCCAGTACAATAACCAAGTTCCTTGATCATTTCTATATCATAGTTAACTCGTTCGCTCAATCTTTGCGCTTCAATGAATTTTCCGGAATCTCTAAAATATTGAACCTGTTTGCCGAGTTCATCAAGTATTTCTGAAATGACTTGGTTGATCATTTCTTTAGGGGCGAGGTACAAATTTGCAGGGAAGATGGCGGCGTTGTCTACTGATCCAATTCGTTTTCCTGAAATGATTTCCAGCGTATCTATAGATTCTATTTCATCGCCAAAAAAAGTTATTCTGTAGCCAAAATCAACATAGGGCAGGTTGATATCAATGGTGTCACCTTTTACCCTGAATGTTCCTCTTTTGAATTCAATTTGTGTTCTGTTATAAAGTGCATCTACAAGTGAATGAAGAAAGCCTTGTCTGCTTATGACTTGACCTTTGTGAATCCGTATGATTCCATTTTCAAATTCTGTTGGGTTTCCCATACCATAAATGCAACTCACGGAGGCCACCACGATTATATCCCTTCTTCCACTTAATAATTCTGATGTAGCATGCAGGCGAAGCTTGTCGAGTTCTTCATTGACGGCTAGGTCTTTTTCAATGTACGTATTACTAACGGGCATGTACGCTTCTGGCTGATAGTAGTCGTAATAGGAAACAAAATAGCCAACTGCATTATCAGGGAAGAACTGTTTGAACTCGCCATATAGTTGCGCAACAAGCGTTTTGTTGTGTGTAAGCACCAATGTTGGTCTTTGAACTTGTTGTATTACATTGGCTATGGTAAAGGTTTTGCCTGATCCTGTTACGCCCAGTAAAGTTTGACAAAATTCACCTTCCATCAATCCGTTTACCAATTGGCTTATTGCTTGGGGTTGATCACCGGCAGGTTCGAAGGGTGAATGTAAGTTGAACGGCATTTTTTATTATGTTATGCTTATATCATTTGAACATGGAAGGGTGTGCATCATCATAGTCGGTATGTTCTTGGAAAAATTTTCCTAGTAACAACAGGTCTTCTTCCTGGTATAGGTTTGCGAGGAAAGTGATGCTATTGGGTGTTTTTTGTTTGTTTAATCCAATCGGCATACAGAGTGCGGGATGTCCAGTGAGATTGGTGATGGAAAGTTGCTTCCCTTCAAAACTAGGGGTAATCACCACATCGTATTCTTTCATTGCAGCGTTTATTTTTTTCATTAGCAATACACGGTGCCTATTGGCATTGATGTATTCTACTGCAGGTATGGTTCTTGCTGTTCTGAATGAATTTGGCCAATCGTATCTGCTTTGTCTTGTTAATTGGTCATCCATATCAATCCTGGTAAATTCATCAAATGCCGCAGCCGATTCGGCTCCAATTACCACGCCAATCATATCAAATTGATAAACCTCCGAATCGGGGAAATTCATTGCTTTGATATCCAACCCCAATCCTTTTAATTTTTTAAGTACGGTCCATTCTTGGCTTGCTGTATCCAATTTGTCGAAATAATTTTTCGCATACGCGATGCGTAATTTTTTTACATCTTTTTTAGGTGCATAGTTAAATGATTCATTCACTGCACAAGCATCTTCACCATCTGTTCCATGTATGAAGGCAAATACAGTTGCAGCATCATCTGCGGATCTGCAGATGGGTCCGATTTTATCAAGGCTCCAGCTAAGTGCCATGGCGCCAGTACGGCTCACACTACCAAATGTAGGGCGCAAGCCTGTTGCACCGCATGTGTGGCTAGGGGAAATAATTGAACCATGCGTTTCTGTTCCTATTGCAAATGGAATCAATCCAGCAACTGTTGCAGATGAGGATCCAGCTGAAGATCCGCTCGAGCCTTTTTCAAGGTTCCAGGGATTTCTTGTTCTTCCACCAAACCAATAATCGCCCATGGCGAGTGCGCCCAGGGTGAACTTGGCAACCAAAACGGCTCCTGCTTCTTTTAGCCTGGTATATACGTATGCATCAACGTCTATTGACTGGTCTTTAAAAGGTTGTGCACCCCAGGTTGTTTTTGTTCCTTTTATTGCAAAGAGGTCTTTCAATCCGTATGGTATTCCTTGCAAGGGCCCTTTATCAATTCCTTTTTTGAATAGGGCATCTGCTTGTTTAGCCTGCTGCATGGCAATGTCTTCTGTGAAGGATACAACGCAATGTAATGTGTCGCTAAATTTTTTCAACCGCTGAATGAAAAAATTTGTCAATTCCACTGAGGTGATGGATTTGTTTCGGAGCAATGAACCCAATTGATTGATACTGTAGAACGCCATGTCATTGATATTTGTGGGGCGTTTAAGCATTTTATTGTAAGTCCAGCTGATTGCTTTTTGTTGTGTCGATGGCACTGGGGTGACCATTTGAATCATGCTCATTCCAACTGAATTATCAAGTTTCAGTAGATGCATTTTTTTAAATTCTATCAGATTGTCTTTTACGTCAGGATACATCATTTCTATCTCCTTATCGGTAAAACTCACATCAATCAGTTTCCCGGCTTGCTTGATATCATTTGTTACGAGTGTATCCTGGCTGAAGGATTTTACTGTAATTAGTAAAATAAATATGAGGGAATATTTCATCATGTTTTTTATTTGATGTTGATTGATCTAAGGCTGATAAGTAGTTATATTTTTCTTTTCAAATATGCGGAGTAGTCTGGAATATTGCAAGCATATTCCTCATGCATGAGTGGTGATGTCATTAGGAAGTCGGCCGAAGCCCTGTCACATGCAAATGGGATGTTCCAGGTGACAGCAACCCTCAAAAGTGCTTTGATATCAGAATCATGTGGTTGTGCTTCCATTGGATCCCAGAAAAAGATCAGTACATCAATGGCACCTTCAGCAATCATGGCTCCAATTTGTTGGTCGCCGCCCAGTGGGCCGCTCAACAATTTTTTTAGGGGTCTGTCAAGTGCTTCTTCTATGAGATTGCCAGTAGTACCTGTAGCAATCAGTTCATGTCGGGCTAACGCTTTCATGTTATAGATGGCCCATTCAATTAAGTCTTTTTTCTTGTTGTCGTGTGCAACGAGTGCAATTCTTTTGCGTTCCGACAATTTTCTTTTTTTGTTCATTTGAATAGCCTTGTCAAGTGAAAATAAAACAAAAAAACCGCATCCTTGTTGATAAGGGATGCGGTTTCTAAACAAAAGACAACCTGTCTATTACGACGCTTGCATTTCCGTGATTTTTTCCCGAATCTTCACTTCAATCTCACTGGCCATTTCTGGGTTATCATGAAGCAGGTTTTTTACACTGTCACGACCTTGTCCGAGTTTATCGGTATTATAACTATACCAGCTTCCGCTTTTGTTAATGATTCCGAGTTCAACGCCCATATCGATTATTTCACCTGTTTTGGAGATACCTTCTCCGAAGATGATATCGAATTCTGCTGAGCGGAATGGCGGGGCCACTTTATTTTTAACCACTTTTACTTTTACCCTGTTTCCCACTGCCTCATCACCATCTTTGATTTGGGCTGACCTGCGAATATCAAGTCGTACAGAAGAATAGAATTTTAAGGCATTACCTCCTGTTGTTGTTTCAGGGTTACCAAACACAATACCGATCTTATCTCTAAGCTGGTTGATGAAGATGCAGATGGTATTGGTTTTGCTGATGGTGGCCGTCAGTTTTCTGAGTGCCTGGCTCATTAGTCTTGCGTGCAATCCCATTTTGCTATCACCCATTTCACCTTCCAATTCACTTTTTGGGACCAGTGCTGCAACAGAGTCGATAACAACTACGTCGAGGGCTCCCGAGAGAATTAACCTGTCCGCAATTTCCAAGGCCTGTTC
This sequence comes from Sphingobacteriales bacterium, assembly GCA_947472965.1. The sequence continues at coordinate 2,646 of CANJEF010000073.1, read as the reverse complement.
TCCATAATCGGGTTGGGAGATTAGGAGGTTGTCAACATCTACCCCAAGTTTTTTGGCATAGGTGCTGTCGAATGCATGTTCCGCGTCGATGAAGGCACACATGCCTCCTTTCTTTTGTGCTTCAGCAATTACATGGGTAGCAATTGTAGTTTTTCCGGAGCTTTCGGGGCCATATATTTCTATAACCCTGCCTCTTGGTAGTCCACCAATGCCCAGGGCCAGATCCAATCCTATTGATCCCGTTGAAACAACTTCAATTTGTGTTTCGCCTTTTTCGTTCATCATCATCACACTTCCTTTACCGTAGTCCTTTTCAATCTTGTCTAGCGTTAGTTTCAGGGCCTTTAATTTTTCACTATTTGACATATAAATTAAATTTAGGTTGTAAAGATAGGGTGCTCAAAATGAATAAACTAATATTTTTAGTATTTTTTTGACTAAATATTTTAGTGATTTTCATCGGTGAATGACCGTTTTTAAACGAAAAAACCCTGCTATTTAGAAAAATAGCAGGGCAGACATGAGAAAACAAACAAACTGATCTTGCAACAGTAGTTACTAAATCTTTATAAATATACCATTATTTTGATTTTTTTTAAAAAATAGATATCCACTTTTTTACTCATTATATGAAATATCAATAAAAATGGTCTGTAAGCGGATAGCTTCCTATCAATAGCCTGAAATGAGTGATTTCTTTGCAATGTTTAAGATTCTAGAATTATATTTGCAATACCATAAAAAAACAAAAGATGAAAAGCAAATTATTTATTCTCCCATTGTTTTTGACCGTCACCTTATTTTCTTGCGTGAGCTCAAAAAAATTCCAGGCTTTGAACACCAAGTACAATGACCTAAACAATTCATTGGTAGGTACACAAGTAGACCTTAAGAATTGCAGGGATGAAAAATCAGAGCTAGAACGCAATAAAGCAATTGCGCTCGCGCAACTTGAGTCGCAGCTTGCATCGTTGAAAGAGCAAAATGATTTTTTGAAGAAAAACAACAACAGTGCTTTGAAGCAACTTGAAGACCTCTCTGTGATATCTTCTTCACAGGCTGAGAGCATTAAAAAGTCGCTTGACAACATCGGATCAAAAGATGCTTATATCCAAACCATTCAGGCTGCTGCAGCTAGAAAGGATTCAATGAATATGGCGTTGGTGATGAATTTGAAAGGTGCGATTGGTAATTTGGATGATAATGACATCAATATTAAAGTTGACAAGGGTGTTGTTTATGTAGATATATCTGATAAATTGTTGTTCAAAACTGGCAGCTATAGCATCAACGATGCAGCAAAGACTGTTCTAGGAAAAGTTGCATTGGTATTGAAGAACCAGCCTGATATCGAGTTCATGGTTGAAGGTCATACCGATAATGTTGTATTAAGTGGTGATGGCGATTTGTTGGACAACTGGGATCTTAGCGTGAAGCGTGCAACCACTGTTGTTAGGCTTTTGCAAAAGCAGTATGGATTGAATCCTGCAAATATGGCTGCAGCCGGTCGTGCTGAGTTTCGTCCGATTGCCGACAATTCAACTGCAGCAGGACGTTCTGCAAATAGGAGAACCCGTATCGTGATCCTTCCTCAGTTGGATCAGTTCTTCAAGTTGTTGGAGAGAAAATAAATTCATCCGTAAAACGGATCAATTAATAAGTTAAGGGTTTACGCCCTGAGGTATCGGCTTCAAAGCTCGGTCTTCATAAAATAAAAAAGGACTCACGTTAATCGTGGGTCCTTTTTCTTTATGCTGAAGTGTTTCATTTTCTATTCAAGTATAAAATTGACAATCTATCTTGAACATATAAAAACGATACTTAGATAAACTTGATCTTGTCTGAGTTAGATGATTTAAAGGTAGATTCGATAATGGCCACTACAACAGGTGTTGTAGACCAAGATTTTAAAAGGCTGCTTTATAAAAAGATACAAATTCCCATATTCCCTTTAGATAATTTTAAGACTGAACCAATTTTGAAAGCGGTCTTTCGTTAAATCAACTATTTAAAATTTATTGTAAATTACAAAGCACTCATAATATAATTGTATGAAAAATTTAACGCGTATTGCTTTTCTTCTATTTGCCAGTTTTGCTATTTATACTAGTCATGCACAAAGCAATGACTCTACTTTAAAAGGAATGAACTGGAGAAATATAGGTCCTAATAGAGGAGGAAGGTCGTTAGGTGTTGCAGGTAGTAGCAAGAATAAATTAGAATATTATTTTGGAGCAGTGGGTGGAGGTTTGTGGAAAACCACTGATGGTGGTTTGAATTGGAAACCTGTAACCGATGGTCAATTAACCAGCTCTAGTGTGGGCGCCGTAGCTGTGGCTGAATCTAATCCAGATATCATTTATATAGGTACTGGTGAAACTGCTTTCAGGGGAAATATTATGCAAGGAGATGGTGTATATAAATCTACCAATGCAGGGAAGACTTGGAAAAATATAGGTCTGAAAAATACACAATCTATTTCAAGAGTAAGAATTCATCCAACAAATCCAGATATAGTATACGTGTCGGCCTTGGGTCATGCTTTCGGACCTAATGAAGAGCGTGGTGTTTTTAAAACCTTGGATGGAGGTAAAACTTGGAATAAAGTTTTATATGTGAATGATAAAGCAGGTGCAGAAGATTTAG
>CANJEF010000072.1 GCA_947472965.1 Sphingobacteriales bacterium | reverse complement strand
GTATCCCTTTTTCTACAGCCTTTTTATCATCAAGACTTCCTGTGTGTATATCAGAAATATGGATGACACGTAGTCCCTTGAAAGCCAATGGTAGGTTTTCAAATTTCATTTTGATCTTTTCGATTCTATATTTGTATTTATTTCCAAACCCATATAAAAGGGTACTAAAGATACCTCCGCCGAATCCCAATCCGATCCAGGTAAGAAAAACCGATCTCGTAATGCCATCTTGGGGATATGACACCTTGTCTGAAAAAGATGAAGCAACTTTTACGCCTCCCCACTGCAGAATACGTCGTATATCGTCAAGAAAAAGAAACATGGCTGCAACCAGTTTAGCAATAAAAAACCCAATTAAAATTGGAATGAGGTATTGCTTTAGATATGCAGGCAATGATTCGGTTTTAATATTGGGTAGAATCAGAAAAAGAACTAAGGCGGCAACTGTGAAAGACCAGTAAACGAAGTAAATGATCCATTTGGGCTTGGCAGTAAGATTAGCCGAAACTAGTCGAAGTGATTGAAAAACATAGAAGTCAATACACAACATAAACGCTACAAGAAACCACGAGCCAAAAAATCTCCTCATTGTTAAAACTTTATGAAATCAGCAATTTGCAAATCTATCGAATCTGAAGTTTGTTTGTCAAAAATTCCCGTTTCTGAATTCATTTTTTCATGTATTGATGACAAAGGAAGGCGATTTGGATGAATAAAAACACCCAGGTAATTTAAGGTACCCGTGAGGTGTTCCAGTCCACGAATATTTCCACCTCTACCAGTGGCAACACCAGTAAGAAGTGCTTTTTTGCCAGGCCATGAATCCTTGATTGAACTAAGGTCAATCAAAGACTTTAATACTCCTGGATAACTACCATTGTATTCAGGCACAATTATGATGAATTTTCTAGTAGGGATAAGCCACTTCTCTTCAAATTGAATCATGGAAACCGAACGTTCATTCAAATCAAGATTTTCTAGCGAATGTAGGTTGGCTTCGATCCCCAATACGTTCAGTTTCTGCTGATATTGTAATCCCAACAGGTATGAATTGCTAAATTTTCTGTTTGTCCCGGCGATGATTGTGTATATCTCATTGTTCATATGTATTCTAACATTAAATTAGGTCTATTGTTCCCAAAAATGGCATCAAATTTCATAGTTTTGCATACACGAAATTGGGTGTTTTTCCCAGAGAGTGCCTAAAAGGATTTACTAGACAGCGTTTATCTATTAGGCACAACGACAAAAAATTGATATTTTACGCAAAAGTTAACATTACATGGCCCGTATCATTGGAGTAGCAAATCAAAAGGGTGGCGTTGGAAAAACGACTACTGCAATCAATTTAGCGGCCAGCTTAGGTGTTTTGGAATACAAGACATTATTGGTTGATGCTGATCCTCAGGCAAATAGTACATCCGGCATAGGTTTTGACCTGCAAAATATCCAACAAAGCATATATGACTGTATGGTGGGCGAAAAACGCGCATCAGACGTTGTGTTGAAAACGGAAATACCCAACTTGGATCTGATTCCTTCCCATATCGACCTAGTTGGAGCTGAATTGGAAATGATCAACTACCCGCAACGTGAGAATGTAATAAAAAATCTGCTTGATGAAATAAGAGATCAATATGATTTTATCATAATCGACTGCTCTCCTTCATTGGGATTAATAACCGTCAATGCCCTTGTTGCCTCAGACTCTGTTGCGGTTCCTGTTCAGGCAGAATTTTTTGCACTGGAGGGACTTGGTAAATTGTTAAATACCATAAAAATTGTTCAAAGCAGGCTTAATACTTCTTTGGAAATTGAGGGTATTTTAATGACTATGTATGATGGAAGACTTCGGTTATGCAACCAAATAGTGAACGAAGTAAGAAGGCATTTTGAAGATATGGTATTTGACACCTTGATACACAGGAATTCAAAGCTTAGTGAAGCACCGAGTGTTGGCAAACCAGTTATCCTGTATGATGCTGAAAGCAAAGGCAGCATGAATTACATGAGTCTGGCAAAAGAGATTCTTCAAAAGAACAACATGACCAATATAAAACAATCTGATCGCATATTAAAACCGGATAATGAGTAGTACTTCAAATAAAAAAGAAGCGTTAAGCAAGGGAATTCGATCTCTTTTGGGAAATATTGACTCAGACATAAAAAATCCTAAAGGTGAATTAAACTCAGAAGCTGTTATAAAAACGACTTCGGTTTTTAAGGTGCTATTAAGTGATATTGTGGCAAATGCCAAGCAGCCGAGGAGAGATTTTGATGAATCAAAAATTAAAGAGCTTGCAGACTCCATCAGGTTGCATGACATAATACAACCTTTAACTGTAACCAAGACTGCAAATGGAAAATATAAACTAATTGCCGGTGAAAGAAGGTGGAGAGCCGCAAAGCTTGCTGAATTAAAAGAGGTACCTGTATACGTTAGAGAAGTGAATGACCAACAATTACTTGAGTTGGCTTTGCTTGAAAATCTTCAAAGGGAAAACCTTAATGCGATAGAAATTGGCTTAAGCTACCAAAGGCTTATGGATGAATGTAACCTTACACATGAGCAAGTTGCCTCAAGAATGGGAATGGACCGCAGCACCGTATCAAATTATGTGCGGATGCTTAAATTGCCTCCTGATATTGTAGTTGCTGTAAGAACCGGATCATTGTCAATGGGTCATGCCCGCGCTTTAATTAACGTAGGAGAGGTTGAAAAACAATTGTTTGTTTACAATACAATCCTTTCAAAAAAACTTTCTGTTCGACAAACAGAGGAATTGGTTAAGCAGCTCTATAAAAACCCAAAAGCGTCTAAAGAGAAGGTAAAAAAACAGCCAACTCGACTCAAGAAAATAGAGGACCAATTGTCCTCACACTTTGGCACGAAAGCCACTATTGATCACAACAATACAGGTAGAGGTAAAATTTCTTTTGAATATTACTCGCTAGAGGAACTCAATGGCCTACTTGAAAAAATGAATGTGAGCATTCATTGATCATGAATTTCAGTGTAAGACATTTTGTATTATTTACTTTCCTTTTAATGGCCATTGCCCCTTGCATGAGCCAGAGAAAAAATAATTTAAATACGAAAGGGATCAGTCAATCCGATACACTTCAGAAAAGAATAAAAAAAAGTGAGGATACTGTAAAAAAAGTAAAATCAATTGCATCAAAGGCTGCATTAAGGTCTGCAATACTGCCAGGACTTGGCCAGATCTACAACAAAAAATACTGGAAACTACCACTCGTATATGGTGGCCTTGCAATTCCGGTTTCCCTTTTCAGCTATAATAAACAATGGTATGACCGAACACGTTATGCATATCAGGTAAGATCCAATCAAGATACTGCAGGATATGCCCAAATTTGGCGATCCTTAAAACCACTATCCACTGAATCCTTAAAGCGATACAGAAATGAATTCAGGAAAAGCATGGATCTTTCTGTAATATACTTACTATTGGTGTGGGGTCTTAATGTGGTTGACGCAACAGTAGATGGACACCTAAGAACCTTTGATATAAGTGATGACTTGAGCATGGAGGTAAAACCATATATACCAGCCAACCTATCATCAGGGGGACTGACCTTCAAAGTTGGATTCAAGAAAAAAGAAGAACATTCAAATATAGTTGGATTTTAAAAAAGACAAACCGACATTAATGAGGATAGCACTTATAGGATATGGCAAAATGGGACAAACCATTGAACAGACGGCCCTTGAAAGAGGTCATCAGGTTCCAGTAAAAATAGACCTTAACAACCTGGGTGATTTTAATAGCCAAGTATTTTCAGAAATAGATGTTACCATTGAATTTACCAGCCCCCATACTGCTTTTCAAAATATCATGAAATGCATTGATATGTCTGTGCCAATTGTATCGGGAACTACCGGCTGGTTGGCAGAATTACCAGCGGTTGAAGAAGCTGTTTTATTGAAAAAAGGTAGCTTTTTATCCGCCACCAACTTTAGCGTTGGCGTTAACCTGTTTTTTGAACTAAATAAAAAACTGGCAGAATTAATGAAATACCAAACACAATATGATATTAGTATAAAGGAGATCCACCACACCCAAAAAAAAGACGCCCCGAGTGGCACTGCCATAACACTAGCTGAACAAATTATAGATACCGAAGGATTGAAAAAAAAATGGACCAATGAAGAATCCGAAAATCGCAACGATCTATATATTAAAAGTGAGAGAATTGACCCGTATCCAGGATTACATGAGGTGTGCTATTGCTCTACTATAGATGATATTCAAATCATTCACAATGCACACAATAGAAATGGCTTTGCTCTAGGAGCTGTCATGGCAGCTGAATACATTCAAAATAAAAAAGGCGTCTTTACTATGAAAGATGTTCTTGGTTTTGGAAATTAATTTATTATATGCTTAATAAAAAAACACAATACGCATTCAAGGCATTAACCTACCTGGCTGAACACCAAAGCGAAGGCCCAGTTCTCATTGCCGACATTTCCAAAAAGAAAAAAATCCCCCTTAAGTTTCTTGAAAACATTTTATTGGAATTAAAAAAAGCAGGAATGCTGGATAGTAAAAAGGGCAAAGGCGGTGGATACTTTCTAAAAATTCCTTCATCAAAAATACCACTGGCTGACATTATCAGAAAAATTGACGGCCCCATTTCCATGCTTCCTTGTACAAGTCTGTACTTTTATGAAAGATGTAAAAACTGTGACGAAAAAAATTGCGGCTTGCATGACATCATGATCCAAGTGAGGGATGCAAATCTTAAAATTCTAGAAAACAAAACAGTTGCAGATCTAATTAATTCTCAGAAGAAAAAATAATATTTACTTTATGAGATGAAAGCGAGCGCTTAATCATATTGGATTAAATCCAATATCAACTGCAAGTAATGCTTATCAACCTCATTAAACTGATCCAGCTTTTCACTGTCAACATCAAGCACACCAATGGTTTGACCACTCCTCTTAAAAGGGATAACGATTTCGCTTTTTGAAAAGCTACTACAGGCAATATGTCCTGGAAATTTTTCTACGTCGGGAACAACAATGGCTTCACCACTTTCCCAGGCTTTGCCACACACTCCCCTACCCATCTTGATCCTGGTACATGCAACAGGCCCTTGAAAAGGTCCAAGTACCAATTCATCATTTTTTACAAGATAGAAACCAACCCAAAAAAAAGAGAATTGCTCCTTCAAAGCTGCTGAAATATTCGCCAAATTTGCAATTAAATCTTTCTCGCCCAAAAGCAATGCTTCCACTTGTGGAAGAAGACTAATATATTGCTCCTCTTTTGATCCCGTAATGACTAGAAGGTCTTCAGCCATGGTTTTGTATTTTTCAATTTTTATTTTTCAGCCAACAATGCGTTGATGATTTCTGAAAATTCTTTTTTGAATGCCTGATGATGTATTCCAGTTGCTGGACCAGAATAACCTGCATGTGTTTTCCTAACCGTTCCATCTCGTCCAATAAAAATCATTGACGGAAAGGCTATAATTTCGGTCATCTGAGGCAAGGTTTTTTCTGTTCTCATTTCATCAGAAGAACTAACACCCGTAATTAAAATCGGATATTTCACGTTAAACCGATTCTTGAAATACGAAAGACTCTTTCGTGATCGTGAAAAGTCAATAGTGTACTCATAGGCCAATCCAATAACTTCTACTCCACGTTGGTGATTTTCGTTAAAATATGTACTCAAAAATGCAGTTTCATCCATGCAATTGGGGCACCATGATCCCATAATTTGAATTACAACTACTTTGTTTTTGAAACGGTCATCGTTGATTGAGACCATATTGCTATCCAAATCCGGAAAATTGAAATCAAGTTTATTCGCTGTCCCTTTTAATTGAAATGCGGCTGATGATTCATCAAGCACCATTTTTTCATCACGTGTTGCTGACCATTTTTCCAAGTAACTAGGTCCACTTGCGTATATACCCTGTACCAATGTATTTGAATTTTTTATATGTGCGGAAAAAAAGAAAGCATGACTCCCGTCAAAGGTTGTCATCTGAAGCGAGTCGCCTGCCACAACACCCTCCAAAAAACGATAATCACCGGTAGGTGTTAAAAAAGTACCCGTGAGTTTGTTGCCCACTTGTTTAAACTCGCCCATGGCAGTTGACTTCTCTTGTTTGTTATTAACGAATTCAACATTCCACCGTCCTGTTACATTGAATTTATTAACAGACCCGTTTAGCATTAGCCTCTTAGTTCCCTTTTTAATAGAGATTGGCATAAATTGATCCCCTTTAATTGTTTTCTTGACCCACACACCCTCAAGTCCATTGGGAGACTTCTTAAGCAAGAGCAATCCGTCAAAAAAAGGTAGATACACCAATAGAGAATCACCTCTCTCAACAATCCTATCAGCTACCATTTTTTCATCAGCATTTTTAATGGTCCAGGTTATTTTTCCTGCATTTCTGGTTTCTGAAATATTGAAAACAATGGGAAGTTTATCGCTGCGGTGAATTTCAGCACGGTATTCTACCTTGGCGATTGTCTTGTTTTGGGAATGGCTATTAAAAGCAAAGAGCACAAGCTGAAAAACAATAAGCAAAAAGTGATATTT
>CANJEF010000071.1 GCA_947472965.1 Sphingobacteriales bacterium | reverse complement strand
TTCAACTCCCATAATGTTGAACACATCATTTGTTCATTGTAGTAAGGAACTCATAATTATCTCTTGTTCCCTTCATTTGTTTTAGCAATAAATTCATAGCTTCCTCGCTATTCATATCTGCCAAGTGATTTCTAATGATCCACATTTTCTGTAGAACATCTTTATCAAGAAGCAGATCTTCTCTTCTCGTTGATGATGCGGTAAGATCAATTGCAGGGAACATCCTTCTGTTTGCCAATCTTCTGTCAAGTACAAGTTCCATATTACCCGTTCCCTTGAATTCTTCAAAAATAACTTCATCCATCTTGCTACCTGTTTCAATCAGCGCAGTAGCCAGTATTGTAAGTGAACCACCGTTCTCTATTTTTCTCGCAGCACCAAAAAACTGTTTTGGCTTTTGCATAGCATTTGCTTCAACACCACCCGACAATACCTTTCCTGATGATGGAGCAACTGTATTGTGTGCTCTTGCCAAACGAGTAATTGAATCTAATAATATTATTACATCATGTCCACACTCAACCAATCTCTTTGCTTTTTGTAAGGCCATAGCAGCAACCTTAACGTGTTTTTCTGCAGGTTCATCAAAGGTTGAAGCCAACACCTCCGCACGAACACTTCTTTCCATATCTGTTACTTCCTCTGGACGTTCATCAATCAACACAATCATTAAATAACACTCCGGATGATTTGTAGCAATAGCATTTGCAACCTCTTTCAATAACATTGTTTTTCCCACCTTCGGTTGCGCAACAATCAATCCACGCTGCCCTTTACCTAGTGGTGTAAACAAATCCATCATCCTTGTTGAATAATTGTCTGTCTTTGTAAACAGGTTAAATTTTTCAAACGGAAATAGTGGAGTTAAATAATCAAATGGAACCCTATCTCTTACCTCATCCGGTAATCTTCCGTTTACGGTTTCAACTTTAAGTAATGCAAAATATTTTTCTCCTTCTTTGGGCGGTCTTACTGTGCCCACTACGGTATCGCCCGTTTTTATACCAAATAACTTTATTTGTGACGGCGATACATATACGTCATCTGGAGAGGTTAAATAATTATAGTCGCTACTTCTCAAAAATCCATATCCATCCGGCATCATTTCCAATACTCCTTCACCAGGTATAACACCATCAAATTCAATATTGAAAGCAGGCTCTTTTTTAATAAAGAATTGTTTTACACCGCTTTCTTCTTGTGAACCACCCGTTTCTGGTTGCTGAATTTCTTCATCATTACTTACTTCATTTTCAGCAGTGGGGGTTTCACTTATTTCATCTTTGCTTTTCCTGGTTAGCTTTTTTTCAATTTTCTTAATAGGAACTTCTACTGCTTGTACTGGAACCTCCGCCGGTTCTTCACTTTCTACAATGGCTTCTTCCGTGCTATTGGCAGTGGTTGTTTTGACTATTCTCTTTTTCTTAACCCCTTTTTCATCCTTGGGGGCATCCTTCACTTTGCTATTTAAAACAGCCTGTTTATCAAGGATCTTATATACCAATCCTTGTTTATCTAGTTTCTTTGTTCCTGTCACTTTAAGCTTTTCTGCTATTTCAATAAGTTCTGGAACAAGCATGTCGTTCAACTGAAGAATATCGTACATAAAGTATCTTTTGGATAATTGGCTTTAAGGGAAAGCCTTGATAAAAAGAGTTGTGGAGTTTTATAGAGAGGACGGGATTGACGAATAAATATCCCTATCTATTGCAAAGTAACAATTTTTTTAATTCACAAAAAAATATTTGACGGTTCACATTCCTATATTATATCCCAATAGATAGATTTACAGGACCTTCGTTATCTTTGATTACTCAATTCAAACATTATGTTTAATAAAAGAACCAAAATAAGGGATGTCATTACACAAGGTGAAGAGCTAAAGTCGATCACTGTAATGGGTTGGGTTCGCTCTTTTAGAAACAATCAATTTATTGCACTAAATGATGGTTCAACCAATACGAACCTACAGGTTGTAGCCCCTCTTGGTTCATTTCCAGACGTAGTTCTCAAACGAATTACTACCAGTGCCTCACTCAAGGTTTCCGGAGATTTGGTACCTTCTTTAGGAAAAGGACAAAGCTTCGAACTGGTTGCTACCGAAATTGAAATACTTGGAGATTCAGACGCAGAAAAATATCCTCTTCAGCCAAAAAAGCATAGCCTCGAATTCTTGCGTGAAATTGCCCATCTCCGTTTCCGCACAAATACGTTCGGATCTGTTTTCCGCATTAGACACTCCCTGGCTTTTGCGGTACATCAATTCTACAATGAAAGAGGATTTGTTTATTTACACACTCCCATCATCACGGCCAGTGATGCAGAAGGCGCAGGTGAAATGTTCAGGGTAAGCACGTTGCCACTCGAAAATCCACCGAGGGACGAACAAGGTAAAATTGATTTTAAAGAAGACTTTTTTGGGAAAGCCACAAATTTGACTGTTAGTGGTCAACTCGAGGGAGAGCTTGGTGCCACCGCATTTGGTGAAATTTATACGTTTGGTCCTACTTTTCGAGCTGAAAACTCGAATACAGCCCGACATCTTGCAGAGTTCTGGATGATTGAGCCAGAAATGGCTTTCCATGATTTAGAAGATAATATGAACCTTGCTGAGTCTTTCATCAAATATATCATTCGTTATGCAATGGATCATAATTTAGAAGACCTCCAGTTCCTCGATCAACGATTGGCTGAAGAGGAAAAACTACTCCCCATGGATAAGCGCAGTGAATTGGGGTTATTGGATAAGCTTAAATTTGTTGTTGATAATGATTTTGAACGCATTACCTATACAGAGGCAATTGACATTTTGCTGAGCTCCCCTGCATACAAAAAGAAGAAATTCCAATATGATGTTAAATGGGGGATTGATATGCAAAGTGAACACGAGCGCTACTTGGTTGAAAAACATTTCAAGAAACCTGTTATTGTAACGAATTACCCCAAAGATATCAAGGCTTTCTACATGCGCCAAAATGATGATGGAAAAACAGTTGCTGCCATGGATATTTTAGCTCCAGGTATTGGAGAAATTGTAGGGGGTTCTCAACGGGAAGAAAGATTAGATAGACTAACACAGCGGATGGCAGAAATGAATATTCCACAAGAAGAACTCTGGTGGTACCTTGATACACGCCGTTTCGGAACAGTTCCACACGCGGGTTTTGGGCTTGGTTTCGAGCGTATGGTACTATTTGTTACCGGTATGACAAACATCAGGGACGTAATTGCATTTCCCAGAACCCCTAAGAGTGCTGAGTTTTAGTAGTGGCGAGTTCTTTCTTCATTTTAATACATAACAGAGGAATCATTGTGTGATATATTAATTTCCTTGTGGTGCTCTCTTCTAAAATTTTTTCAAAAAAGTGTTTCTTTTTTGGAATTGTAATAAGCAGATCAACATTATTTTTTTCTGTAAAATCATTTAATCCTTCTTCAACATCCTTATTTTCTACCATATCATATACTGGGTGCATATCTGCTAACATTGTATCAAGCTTTAAGCTTTCTTCTGTTGTGTATGAAGTAACGTGACGCTCACGGTAATCAACATTAAGCACATGCAGGTCTGCATTAAAAAAACCAACCAATTCCCTGATAGGTGCAACTGGAATATTCTCAGTTACTTTCTCCATGTCCGTTGCCAATCCAATTTTTCTAAATGGTTTGAATCGCACACCAGGTGGAATGATAAATACAGGGGCTTCAATTTTTTCAATAACTGCCATTGAATTACTACCCAAGAAAAATTGTCCAACTCCACTAACACCCCTTGTTCCCATTACTACTGCATATGGATCAAGTGTATCACATATTTTTTCAACTTCTTCTGAAACATTTCCCAACCTGCTTTCCGTATATACGTGAATTTTCCCCGCTGTTATCGCTTCTATGTTATGCTTCAATTCATTTAACTTTTCTTGACTCATTTTATGTAGCTCTTCTATAGACACAGTTACGAGCGGAACCTCCGAAAAGCTAATTGGTATCTCATACATATTTACTAACATCATCTTCGCACCCATCGCTAAAGCCATGTCCATGGCATATTTAATTGCATTGTCAGCTGTAGGAGAAAAATCGGTTGGTACAAGTATTAATTTCATGGTAATTTTTTTCAAACCTACTCGTTTGAAAAGGATTATAACATGATGATTATCACTTACTGAACTGATTGTTATTTTTATTTACCAGATATGTGTCAATTCTCTTTGAAACATTTTCTCTGATGTCAACATAAAAAAGGTTTATATCACCCGCATGATAATTTTTTGTTGTGTAAAGGAATGAACCCGGAAATTTTGGTCTTGAGACCCATAAGGCATTTCCCTGTGCCTTTGCCCCTTGTGTATGTTGAATTATTTTATCAAAGTTGTATAGCACTGCCCCTTTTTGCATTTCTCTTCCAACATCATCATTTCCAATTGTCCAATTAATTGGATTCACCACGGCAATTACACTATCTGATCTGCTTATTACACCATCTTCATAATCATTTCTATAGGTTCTCCAGCTTACAAAACACCCCGTTTGTGAACTATCAATACATACCGGTATTTTTTCATATTGGTCTTTTTTAACCCCCATCCCAATCAAATAAGCACATACCAATTGTTTCGATAATGCTTTCCCATCAAAAAATTCTTTTAATAATCTTATAGCATGGGTTGTTCCTTGGCTATGAGAGGCAATGATTATTGGTCTCCCTTGATTATTGTTCTCAAGATAATATATGAAAGCCTTTTTAATGTCTTCATAAGCGAGATTGAATGCAGCATATTTACGTGCACTATCTTTTTCAAAGTACATTCCGATATGTGCTTGCCTATATCTAGGAGCATAAATTCTCGATCTTTCATTAAAAACACTCGCTTGGTATAAAATCGGGGAATAATCAGTCTTTTGGTTAAGGTCCATATCATCTATCCGTCCATTATCCTGGTCAATTTTGTCTTTATCTGTTAGGGTGGTTGGGTGCAAAAAGAAGACATCTGCTACCTTTTCTTTTTCAATTCTCAAGAGAGGTTTTGGAATACTGTCGGCTGGGTCTATTTTGTCTGGATGTGACGCCCAGTATTCAAGCTGACTATAATTTGGGATGCCATCCGCACTAAAAAATCTTGTTGTTCCCGAGTTTATTGCCGTTGTTTTTGGGGAACAACCAATCAGGCTTACTATTAATCCTATAATACCCAAACTTCTTATTACTACTTTCATATTTCAATATATTAATCAAAATTATGTTTCTTATTTTTACTACAAATTAATTTTACCATGAATATTCCATTAGTTGACTTATCTCAGTTCATCAGTGGCAACGAACTGCAAAAAGCTGGTTTTGTAAAAGACCTAGGAACAGCTTTTGAAGAAGTTGGATTTGTATCTGTTACAAACCATGGTATCCCTGATGATTTAATCACTTCTTTATATAATACGGTTGAATCTTTCTTTAAACTACCCGTTGATAAAAAATCAGCTTATGAAATTGATGGTTTAGCTGGTCAACGTGGCTATACCTCTTTTGGAAAGGAACATGCGAAAGGCAGCAACGCTGCTGATCTTAAAGAGTTTTTTCAATTTGGCCAAACAATGAAAATTCCGGAAGGATCGACTGAACAGGTTTTGGAAAATGTTGCTGTTAATGAAATTCCTAATTTCAACACGCTTTTTCTCGAGGCTTTTAAAGCGTTCGAACAATCTGGTTCTTTCCTATTAAGGGCTATAGCACTACATCTCGGTTTAGACGAATCCTATTTTGATAACCACATTCACCAGGGGAGTAGCATCTTAAGGGCCATTCACTATCCACCAATTCTTGAAGAACCCAAATCTTCCCTTAGGGCCGAACAACACGAAGACATCAATTTGATTACTTTGTTGGTTGGTGCATCTGCTGATGGATTAGAAATTTTAAGTAAGGATAACCATTGGCTACCGGTTAAAGCTGATGACGGTCAAATAGTTGTTAATGTGGGTGATATGCTGCAGCGACTTACCAATAATAAACTAAGTAGTACAACCCATCGTGTTGTAAATCCACCTCGTGATAAGTGGTCTAGTTCACGTTATTCTATTCCATTCTTCTTACACCCTAAAAGTAACATGTCCCTTGCCTGTCTAGATTCTTGCATTTCGATACACTGTCCCAAATCTTATGAAGATTATACCTCTGGACAATACCTAGATGAAAGACTTAATGAGATAGGTTTAAAAAAATAATACATTAATTTGATCAGGCACATCCCTTTCTTAAATGCAGTATTCATTCATGCCATTTCTGCCTTTGGTGGACCTCAAGGCCACCTTGGCATGATGATAAAAACATTTGTGGAAAAGCGAAATGATTTAAGCCATCAAGAACTAGCAGACATTAATTCCTTTTGCCAAATTCTTCCTGGGGCAACTTCAACACAGACCCTTACTTTAATTGGGTACAAGCGTGGTGGAATTCCACTAGCACTATTAACTTTCTTTATATGGATGATACCGGGAGTATTTATTATGTCAACCTTGTCCTTCATTGTAACCCATGATTCCTTAGACATTAATCATAATTTTCTCAATTTTATACAACCTATGGCAATTGGTTTTTTGGTATTCGCCGCCACAAGAACTTTTTCATTTATCAAGGCATTTACGTCTAGAATTATCATGGCTATTT
>CANJEF010000070.1 GCA_947472965.1 Sphingobacteriales bacterium | reverse complement strand
ACCATTTTGATGGCAGTATCGAATGATGGGGTTGATGTTGGGGCGATATTTTGTAACGGGGTATTTTTGAAGGGTGATTCCCTTAATATTGACCTTTCAATGTTTTCTACATTCGGGCTTCGACATTCTAAAACGCTCCCATTATTTAGTATCGCAATATGGGATATGCACTTGGGGAGATCTTGTTCTTGTGCAATTATGATCAGTTTGACTCCCTTGTGACTAAGTAAATCCAATTCAGTTGCAAGGTCTTTTCTTCCTTGAATATCAAGCCCCACAAATGGATTGTCTAGAATTAAAAGATCTGGCTTTTTGAGCATAGCCTTTGTAAGCTGCAACCTCTTATTCTCTCCATTTGAAAGCAATAAAAGTGATTTTGAGAGATGTTGGTCTAATGAAAATATTTTTGTCCAGAATTTGATATCTGATTCATCAGATGATACTTCATTTAATTCTTCTATTACTGTGATGGTTGCTTCTGAGTCTGATGAATTGAACCTTTGCTGGTAATAAAATTGATTGGTGTTGAATTTATTTTTAAACTTGTGTTGTTGCTCAATCAGTTCAATTTTGATTGGTTTTTTTATGTTGTGCTGATAGGCCATTTCAATGTTTCCACTAAAAAACACCTGTTTTGCAATGGCTTTAGCCAACGTGGTTTTTCCCGATCCTGATTCTCCAACAAATGCCCATTGTTCACCTGGCTTTATGTCTAAAGAAATTCCATTGATTATTTTTATTCCACCAATTGTTACGTTGATATTTTGAATAGAGATTCTCATTTGCTGGTCACCTTGGTCTGTTCGTTTTTATAATTTGAACAGATGCTATTGGGGTTATTTCTGTAGTATATATAGGTTCTGAGGTTCACTTTTTTAACAATGAATTCTTTGGAAACTGCATCGAAAAATTCGGAATCAGCGGAGTACATTTTTTTAAATTGGTGTTTTTTGAATATTTCTTTTTTGCCGAATAGTGTAGCAAAAAGGATGCATTCATCAACGTGAATTTTCTTTTCTTTGTTGTATTTGTCAATTACAAAGTAATCATCAGGGGTATCAACAATAATTTCTGCATTCGATGCAATTAAATCTGCGTGTTGCATCTCATTTAAACAGGCGCTCAGGTGATTTGGCTTGTATTCATCATCTGCGTCTAGGATTGTTATGTATTCTCCTTGGCACATTGGCACCAATTCATTTATCGAAAAAGACTGCCCAATGTTTTCATGGGAAAAGTATTTTATGCTTAAAGTCGTATTGGATAAGTAAGACTTCAATGCCGGCTCAATGTTTATTTCACTGCCATCGTTAACAATAAGAAGTTCAAATCCTTTAAAACGTTGCTTGATAACAGAATCAATCGCTCTTTTGAGTAAAGCAATTTCTGTGTTGTAAAATGATAGTATTACTGATATTTTGATTTGTTCATCCATTGGCAATGGCTAAAAACTATTTCAATTTAGCTCAAAATTTCTTAAGATGTTGTATGGGAAAGTCGTTGATGCCTAGTCATGGGATCTAATGCAAAAAGCCCTTCGTTTATGAAGGGCTTTTGCGGACCGGACGGGACTCGAACCCGCGACCTCCGCCGTGACAGGGCGGCATTCTAACCAACTGAACTACCGATCCAAATTTATCATAAAGAACTATTTTTTGTCGAACCCGTCTCGCCTTAGGTGAGATGACAGGGCGGCATTCTAACCAACTGAACTACCGATCCAAAACGAAACATGTTGATGTTTTTGTTTCGGGGCAGCGAAGATAGTAATTTTATCTTTTATGTCCCAAAATTGATAAAAAAATCATCAATTTGTACCTTTGACCACCTAAGTAATATAACTTGAACGCATGTCTGAAATAATTGCACGACAATATATTGATTTCGAGAAGCCTATTAAGGATCTCTATGATCAAATCGAACAGTTGAAAGCTACTGCTTCTAAAAACAAATTGGACCTTTCTGAATCAATTCGGCAGTTGGAAGAAAAGGTCATGGAAAAGAAGCATGACATTAACCAAAACCTCTCTAGTTGGCAGCGGGTGCAGCTTAGTCGTCACCCCGATAGGCCTTATACGCTCTCTTATATAGAGCGCATGTGTACTAATTTTGTTGAGCTTCATGGTGACCGAAATTTCAAGGATGATAAAGCAATTGTGGGTGGGTTTGGACAAATTGATGGTCAAACAGTCATGATACTTGGCCAGCAAAAGGGTAACAATACCAAAATGCGGCAAGTCAGAAATTTTGGAATGGCAAATCCCGAAGGCTATCGAAAGGCCTTGCGTTTAATGAAATTGGCAGAAAAATTCAATAAACCGATTATCACTCTTGTGGACACCCCCGGTGCTTTTCCAGGCATTGAAGCGGAGGAAAGAGGTCAGGGAGAGGCCATCGCTAGAAATATATTTGAAATGCTTCAACTTCGAGTTCCTGTCATATGCATTATTATTGGTGAAGGTGCCAGTGGCGGTGCAATGGGCATTGGGGTAGGAGATAGGGTATATATGATGGAGAATACATGGTATACCGTTATCTCACCCGAAAGCTGCAGTTCAATTTTGTGGCGAAGTTGGGATCACAAGGAAAAAGCAGCTGATGAATTGAAGCTCACTTCAAAACATATGTTTGAATTTGGGTTGGTGGACGGAATCATTCCTGAACCACTTGGCGGGGCGCATTGGGATTATGATGAAGCAGCAGAACTGGTTAAGGAGAAAATTATTCACACCCTTAAGGAACTCAAGAGCTTGGATCCTGAGAAAAGGATCGACCAGCGTATTGATAAATTCTCCAAGATGGGATTTTGGGAAGAAAACAAGGTTTGAACTTTATAATATCATGATAACAAAACATTTTCTTTCAGGAACAGGGGTTGCCATCGTTACCCCTTTTCTTGAAAATGGCGAGCTTGATATAATTGCACTCGAAAAATTGGTAAATCACCTTGTTAATGGAGGAGTTGATTATCTGGTTGTACTCGGAACAACGGGAGAAGCGGCAACACTTTCTAAAGATGAAAAGAAGAGGGTGCTTCAGCTGGTGAATAATTTCAATAACAACAGGGTTAAACTTGTTGCAGGAATTGGCGGTAATCATACAGCTGCCGTTATTGAATCTTTCAATGAACTGGACCTTTCAGGTTATAGTGCTATTCTATCTGTTAGCCCCTACTACAACAAACCCAATGCCGAAGGTATTTTCCAGCATTATAAGGCCATTTCAGAAGCAGCGCCACTACCGGTAATAATTTATAACGTGCCTGGTAGAACTGGAATGAATATCAGCGTAGCTAATACCATTAGAATTGCAAGAGAATGTAAAAATATAATAGCCACCAAAGAAGCATCCGGTAATATTGAGCAAATCATGCAGATAATAAGTGAAAAGCCCGATGGATTCGAAGTGATTTCAGGTGATGACGGACTTACACTGCCGTTGATTGCTTGTGGTGCAATTGGTGTCATCTCAGTAGTCGCTAATGCTTATCCCAAGCAGTTTTCTGAAATGGTAAAACTTTGTCTTGAAGGTAAATTTAGCGAAGCAAGGACAATACACGAGAAAATGCTCCCAATCATCAATACATTATTTGTAGAAGGAAGTCCTAGTGGTATAAAATCATTTCTATCTGAAATGGGAATTGTAAAAGAATCTTTTCGCTTACCCGTTGTGTCAGTAGGGGCTGAGTTGAAACAAAAAATTATTGGGCTGTTGACTACTGTTTAACGCTTGGGTTGATTAGATAGGTTGTTCCTTCAACAGAAACAGATGCATTTTTAAATATTGATTTTGCTTCAACTTCAAAGAGCTCCAGATTTTCATATTTGCTGCTAAAATGACCGATTAACAGCCTTCTTGCATTTGCTTTCATCGCTATCGTTGCCGCTTGAATGCCTGTAGAATGAAAACGCTGAAAAGCCTTTTCCCTTTCCCCATCCAGGTAAGTTGTTTCATGGTAGACCAGGTCAGCTTCTTTAATAAATGGAATGATGCTTTCGTCATATAGTGTATCTGCACAATATGCGTAGGAGCACGGAGAAGCCCCTTCACTGGTGATTTTTTCATTTGAAATCAATTCTCCAAACTCATTTAATACATCCTTACCGCTCTTCATTTCCGGCATTAGGTTCTTATTAATATGGTAAAAATTCACCATTTCCATATTGATTTTTCTAGGTTTTATTTTTTCCTTGAATAAAAACCCCCAGCATGGAATCCTGTGGGAAACAGGGAAACAGGAGACTGTAATACCTGGTAATTCTAAAATTATTTCTGCTGTTGTAAGTGGATGAAAAACGAGTTCATATCCTAATGTTGAATCGGATAATTTGAGGATCAGCTCAATTAAATCCATCAATTGGGGAGGAGCATAGAGATGCAGTGCTTCTTTTCTATTTGTTAGCCCATAAGAATTCAACAACCCCGGCAATCCAAAGTAATGGTCTCCATGTAAATGCGAAATGAAAATATGGTTGATCTTACTTTTTCGAATTTGGTATCGTTGCATCTGAATTTGTGTGGATTCTCCGCAATCGATTAGAAAAAGCTGGTCACTGGTGGTTAAGATCTGTGCAGTTTGATGCCGATTATGCATTGACAGAGCAGAATTGTTTCCAAGGATGGTAAGGGCTAGCATAAATAATTTTGGGGCTTCTTATTCAGTGTCGATGTCCAATTCACGTTCTATCTCTTCCATTTGGATAATATCCCAGGCCTCTGATTCAGTTGGGGTATGGTTTATTTTTTCCAGTAAATTCATTTTAGCGAAAGCTGTTTTTATTTCGGGTGCCATACAACACAATACAAATGACTTTTTCTCATTAAGTGTTTTTTCATATAATTCTTCCAGGACTTGAATTGCCTCATTTTCAATTGAAGCAATTTGGCCTAAATTAAGCACAAGGCTTTTTCTGTTTTCATTTTGTCTTTTTGCTACTTCCCCTAACAATTCTTCTGCCAATTTTGCAGTAAATCCGGTAGTGGTGAGGGAAATGACATGAAAGGCATCTTTGGTATCAATTTTGAAGTTCATTCAGTGAAATTGGTTTAAAATTCAAGTTTTTACGCTGCGAAGATACCAAAATGTTTAAGACTGGTTAATTCTCTGAATTTGCAATAAACCTGAGCAATATCAGAATATCAAATCAGAATTATTCGTTATCATTGTATTGCTACACATCTTTAAAATTCAGCTTCTATGGATAATAATTTTTCAGCACAGGTAAAGGAGATCATTTCTTACAGCCGTGAGGAAGCCCTTCGACTGGGCAATGATTTCATAGGTACGGAACATCTCTTGCTTGGCGTAATTCGTGAAGGAGAGAATACTGCATTGAAAGTATTGCAGGCTCTTAACGTGGATCTCTATGAATTGAGAAAAGAAGTTGAAATGGCAGTGAAAGATAAATCAGGGAAGAACATCCAGAATATCAACAGCCTTCCTCTAACCCGGCAGGCAGAAAAAGTAATTCGCGTTACTGTTCTAGAAGCAAAGACTCTTAAAAGTCCTACTGTCGAAACAGAACATCTTTTACTTTCCATTCTTAAGAATAAGGAGAACATCGCAACACAAATACTTAATCAATTCGATGTGGATTACGACCTTTTCAGAAATGAATTGGGCTCTGTAAAAAGCAATGACGTGAAAAGCGAATTCTCCGACGAACCCGAAGAGGAATTTGATGAGGAAAGAAAACCGGGTCAACAAAAACCCAAACAAACACAAGCTGCTGGTAAAAGCAAGACTCCTGTATTGGACAATTTCGGCAGAGATGTAACCAAACTTGCTGAATCTGGAACGCTCGACCCAATTGTTGGAAGAGAAAAAGAGATTGAGCGTGTATCACAAATTCTTTCAAGAAGAAAAAAGAATAACCCTATCCTAATCGGCGAACCTGGAGTGGGTAAGACTGCTATTGTAGAAGGACTTGCACTAAGAATTGTTCAGCGTAAGGTTTCACGTGTGTTGTTCGATAAGCGCGTGGTATCACTGGATCTCGCTGCACTTGTTGCGGGTACAAAATACCGTGGACAATTTGAAGAGCGAATGAAGGCCATCATGACAGAGCTCGAAAAAAACAGGGATGTTATTCTTTTTATTGACGAGATGCATACCATCGTAGGTGCAGGTGGTGCAAGCGGATCATTAGATGCCTCCAATATTTTCAAACCCGCATTATCAAGAGGTGAGCTACAATGTATCGGAGCGTCAACGCTGGATGAATATAGAATGCACATCGAAAAAGATGGTGCCTTGGATAGAAGGTTTCAAAAGGTAATGGTTGAGCCACCTTCTGTTGATGAAACAATCCAGATACTAAATAATATCAAATCGCGATACGAAGAATACCACAATGTTGATTATGCAGATGATGCTATTGAATCTTGTGTGAAATTAAGTGATCGTTATATGACCGACAGGTTGTTGCCAGATAAAGCAATTGATGTATTGGATGAAGTAGGTGCAAGGGTACACCTGAAGAACATCAATGTCCCTGAAGAGATCATAGATCTTGAAAAAAAGATTGAAGATATTAAACTTGAAAAAAATAAAGTGGTAAAGAGCCAGCGCTTTGAAGAAGCCGCAAGTTTACGCGATAACGAAAAGCGTTTGCAAGAAGAGCTTGAAGCTGCAAAAACAAAGTGGGAAGAAGAATCAAAACATAAACGCTTCCCAATTT
>CANJEF010000069.1 GCA_947472965.1 Sphingobacteriales bacterium | reverse complement strand
TTTTTGCATAGTTCAGGCTATCGATATTTTTTGGAAAGGAAAAAACCACATTGCCTGATTCGCTTTTCAGGTTTGGTTTTAAAAATCCGGGATCATTAATAATTGCAATCTTTATTTCTTCTTTGGAAGAATTGGCAAAATACACTGAGCCTGCAATAAAAATCACAAATACAATGGGAATAAGAAAGGTTGTAAGAATGAAGCGCTTGTTTCTTACCCTGGTGATATATTCCCTTTGGATGATGAGGCGAACCTTGTTCATATAAATTAGTTGTAATGTATTTTTATTGAAACTGCCTGGTTTCGGGCGTGCCCTGCACCAGCCTGATAAAGATATCGTTCAAGGATGGTAGTATTTCATTGAAGGATTGAATTTCCAATCCCTTTTGGATAAAGTATTGAATGATATCGTTGTTGCTGAAGTCGAGGTTTTTCTTGATGACCACCTTATTGCTTTTTGATTTAATCAATTCAAAGAGGTGTATGGCAGCATGCTCCGGCAAAATAGGTTGGTTAAATGAAACTTCGAATATGTGCTCCTTAAAATCCTGCTTAATATTTTCTACTGTGCCGTCCAATATTTTTTCACCTTTATTAACAAGGATAATATGATCGCAAATCTCTTCCACCTGCTCCATGCGGTGTGTGCTAAAGATGATGGTAGCACCTTCTTTTGCGAGCCTGAATATTTCATCCTTTATCAGGTTGGCATTTACAGGATCTAGGCCACTGAATGGCTCATCCAGAATAATGAGTTTTGGGCGGTGAACAACAGTTGTTACAAATTGAAGTTTTTGACTCATCCCTTTGCTTAGGTCTTCTACTTTCTTATTCCACCATGTTTCCATCTGAAATTTGATGAACCATTGTTTGGTGCTCTCCATGGCATCCTTCTTGGACATCCCTTTCAATTGAGCCAGGTATAGTACCTGTTCACCTATTTTCATTTTTTTATACAGTCCCCTTTCTTCAGGCATATAGCCAATCGACATGTTGTCTTGCAGCGGGTTAAATTTTTTTCCGTCCAAGACGATGCTTCCTTCATCAGGGAAAAATATGCCGGTTATCATTCGAAGCAGGGTTGTTTTACCAGCACCATTTGGTCCAAGCAATCCGAAAATGGATCCTTGTTTGATGTTGAAGCTGATGTTGTTTACCGCGTGTTGTCCGGAAAATGATTTCTTGAGTGCGTCTACTTGCAAAATGGTTTCCATAACTGTATTTACAGATACTAAATTAGGACTTTAACCAATGATAGCTTTATGAAAGTGATGAATGGTTAATAATATAAATGGTCTATGGTATTAAAACATATTGAAAGACCCCACATTAGGACTAACTCACTTCGCTCGATATCGGAATGAAATACTTGGACAGGGCTTGGCAAAAACTGTAAACCAATGTCAGGATTAATTACTTAACCTGTAAACTTTTTTAGGACGAGTCAAGTCATTAAGACTCCCCTCCTGGATAGGAGGGGTGGCAAGAATGAGGATGCACCGAAGGTGCAGACGAATGAGTGCCGGGGTGGTGGTTAGGGTTTAGAGTTTAGGGTTTACTGATGATTTCTAAACATCTAAACATCTAAACATCTAAACATCTAAACATCCCTTGGTTTTTAGATTCAAGGTTCATATTTCTAAATCCTAAAATCTAAACTCTAAACTCTAAACTGTCAACTCATAACCGACACAATTAAAATATTCATTCAGAGCGAATTGTTTTTTATATTACTCCATGTTTTCTTCCAATGGCAGTTGCAACGGCCTGTCCATCCAGGGCAGCACTCACTATGCCTCCTGCATAACCAGCTCCTTCGGAGCAGGGGTAAAGGTTGTTTATTTGTGGATGCATCATGGTATCAGGATCACGCGGAATACGGATGGGAGATGAAGTCCGGCTTTCAGGGGCAACAATAATGGCTTCTTCAGTGTAGTAACCTTTCATTTTTTTTCCAAAGGCTACCAACGCCGATTTTAATGAATCAAAAATAAATGGAGGCAAAACGGTTTTAAGATTCGTTGCATTCACACCACGCAGGTATGAATTGTCCGGAAGGGTGGTCGATGTTTTATTATTCACAAAATCAGTCATGCGTTGTGCCGGTGCCACAAAAAATCCACCACCGGCTTCAAATGCTTTTCGTTCTACTGATTCTTGTAGTCTATGAAGGACAAAGGGATCAAGTGAGTTTGATTTGTTGCTATCGTTTTTCATTGCAGCAATTGCATCTGCTTCATGCACTTGTACCACCATTCCAGAGTTTGCAAATGGGTTGTTTCGCTTGGAAGGGCTCCATCCATTGACTACCAGTTCGTTTTGTGAAGTGGAAGCCGTTGCAATGATACCACCAGGACACATGCAGAATGAAAATACACCACGGCTATTCACCTGTTCTATAAGTTGATAAGAGGCTGGTGGCAGGTTGATATCCCTTCCTTGCGAAATTGCACAGTGGTATTGTATGGAGTCGATCAAAGTTTGAGGGTGTTCAATCCGAACACCGAGCGCAAAGGGTTTGGCTTCGATGAGGATATTGTTTCGGTGAAGTAATTCAAAAACGTCTTTTGCAGAGTGGCCGGTTGCAAGGATCACGTCATTTGCAGTGAATTTTTTTCCAGTATCACAGATAACTTCTGCTATTCTATATTCTTTGATGGAAAAATCAATCACTCTTTCGTTGAAGTGAACTTCACCTCCCATTTGGATGATCATCTCCCGCATCTGTTGTATGATTTTGGGAAGCTTGTTAGTTCCAATATGCGGGTGTGCTGTGTATAAGATATTTTCATCAGCACCAAATTGCACGAGCAGTTGAAGTACTTTTTCAACATTCCCTCTTTTGCTGCTTCTGGTATATAATTTTCCGTCACTGTAAGTGCCCGCACCGCCTTCGCCAAAGCAATAATTGCTATCCTCATTGAGGATTCCTTCTTTATTCAACACTGCAAGGTCACGTCTCCGTTCCCGAATATCCTTACCCCTTTCGATGATGATGGGTTTGATTCCCTGTTCAATCAATTCGAGTGCAGCAAAAAGGCCAGCGGGACCTGCACCGATAATGAGTACCTTGTTTTTTGAATTTCGAACGTCCTCAAAATGAAACCTGGTGAGGTGCAATTCATGAAATGGTTCACCAACAAAAACGTTGACCTTGATGTTGATCATTACGTTTCGTTTCCTTGCGTCAATGGATTTTTTCAACAGGTGAAATCCTGTAATATTGTTTGCTGGTATGCCCAGTGCCAAACCAATTTGTTCCTTGATGCATGCATGGTCAGTAGCATCTTTCGGAGAAAGCTGCAAGGTGATTTGTTGCTGCATGCGCCAAATGTATTTTAACTAGAAAGGAAGATCGTCAGAAACCCCTTGTTGATTTTCAGGGTCTGGCGTGAATGCAGGTGGCGTGTCAATGCTTGTTCCACCGCCCATCGCTATGCTTTCAATTCTCCACGCATCGAGGTTTGTGATATAATTGGTTTGTCCGTTTTTTTCCCACTTGCTTCCCCTGATATTGAAATGTATTTTTAAGGTATCTCCAATGTTGAAACGGTCGATGATGGTCGTTCTGTCTTGAACAGATTGGAATTTTACAAAATTTGTGATGGTACGGCCATTGATATCTTCATTTGTTTCAATAACAAATTCTCTTGTTTTGAAAGTTGCACTACGTTGAACTGTATCAAATTTGGCTACCAGTTTACCTGTAAGATCGAATCCCATATACTTAAGTTGATTTGTACGAAGTTATCATTAAATTAATGAGTTTAAAAATTTCGGACTGCATTAAATTTTCAATACCTTCCAATCCCATATGAGGTTAATAACGATTATACTTGTTTCATTCTTTTGCAGCTGCCATGTTGTTCAGCCAGTTTCTGGGGTTTCATACAAAGGTTATCCTGTTGGGAAGACTTCAGAAAAAGATTCCACTTTTTTGTCCATGTTACGTCCATATGGCGATAGTGTTGGAAAGACGATGAATGAAATTTTAGTTTATTCGGCCACTGAACTTAAAAAAGAAGTGCCCAATAGCAGCCTAGGAAACTTTATTGCTGACGCATACTTGGAAACCGCAAGAAAGAAATTCAACCCTCTAACGGATGTGGCTTTTATGAATCATGGAGGGGTTAGAATACCCCGCATTGCGGCAGGACCAATCATCAAGGGAACTATTTATGAGGTGATGCCATTTGATAATCTATTGGTATTGGTTGAAGTGAAAGGCGCGGTTTTGCTGGCATACCTTGATCGAATAGCTGCAGACGGTGGAGGTGGAGGCGTTGCGGGCTTAACGATGGTGATAAAAAACAAGAAGGCAACGGATGTGTTGATTGGTGGGTTGCCAATCGAAGCAGAAAAAATGTATATAATGGCAAATTCTGATTATGTTGTTGATGGTGGTGGAGGATTTGCAGGGTTTAAGCAGTTGCCACAACAGCGAACTTCTTTTTTGTTGCGGGAGGCTATTGTAGCTTATTCTACATCAATGGGCACAGAAGGAAAAAAAATCAATGAACAAACACCCATAAGAATATCGGTACATGAATAGGAGAAAATTTATATCACAAGGTGTTTTTGCCGCTGGGGCCTTGGCTATCCATGGCACTTCCCATTCACAGGGGACGATGACCAGGCTTACCATCTTGCACACCAATGATGTCCATAGCAGGTTGGATCCCTTTCCGATGGATGGCTCTGCAAATGCCGGAAAGGGTGGGGTGGCTGCAAGGGCTAAATTGATTCAGCAGATTAGGGAAAAACAAGCACACGTTCTTTTGTTGGATGCGGGTGATATTTTTCAGGGCACTCCCTATTTTAATATTTTCAAGGGTGAGCCTGAAATGAAGGCAATGAATATGATGGGATATGATGCTGCTATTATGGGGAACCATGATTTTGATGCCGGCATGGACAATTTTGTAGAGCAGCTTACCGAACATGGTAAATTTCCAATTCTGATGTGTAATTATGCCTTTGAGAGAACTCCCATGGAAAGTGTTTATCAGCCTTATAAAATTTTCAAGAAGGGTGGCTTGAAAATTGGTGTGACAGGCGTTGGTATAGAATTAACTGGATTGGTTCCCGGATCTCTTTTTGGCAATACTGTTTATCTGGATCCAATTGAACATGCCAACAAGGTTTGTAATATGTTGAAGAATGAAAAAAAATGTGACCTTGTAATTTGTCTTTCACATTTAGGTGACAAGTATGATGATAACAAAGTAAGCGATGAAGTATTTGCAAAACAATGTGAAAACATCGACTTGATTATTGGTGGGCATACACATCGATTTTTCGACAAGCCTCGGGAATATACTAATAAAAACGGCAAAAAAACAATTGTCAATCAAGTTGGTTGGGGAGGTATACAATTGGGCCGGCTTGACTACGTTTTTGGTGGTGAAAAGGGATATTTTTTAGATAAAAATCAACCGATTTTGGTACTGGAAAATATAGTGGAATAAAAAATTTTTTTATTTGAAAACAGACTCTATATTCGCCGTCGGTCAATTTTATAACGGTTGTTTTTAAAATCTAGAAATTAGTTTTGAAAATTACAAATAACATGATTAAATTATGGTTGACTAAAGTGAAATTGAACACGTGACGTTTATTTTTTAAATATCCCAATTTCAAAAACCATCAATGGTTTAGAATATAAACCAACACCAACTGAATAGCGCTAATGGAAAAAACCTACGATAAAATTTGGAGCAATTGTTTATCAATTATAAAAGATATTGTTGAGTGGCAGCATTTCAAAACTTGGTTTGAACCCATTCAGCCGGTTGCTTTAAAAGGCAGCGTTCTTACCATTCAAGTTCCAAGTCAATTCTTTTACGAATACATCGAAGAACATTACGTAACCCTTCTTTCCAAAACGCTAAAGCGTGAGATGGGGAAGGAAGCGCGGTTGGAATACAGAATCATGGTTGACAGTGGAAATGATAAGAACAAACCCATGACCATGGATGTGAGCGGACAGGCATACAAGAGTTACTCTAATAATGAAGTCGATTTCCCGTTGGTAATCAGCAACCAGGTGAAGAATCCTTTTGTAATCCCTGGTCTGAAAAAAATGCAGATTGATTCCCAGCTAAATCCCATATATACCTTTGATGCATTTGTTGAAGGTGATTGCAACCGTGTTGCCCGCAGGGCCGGAAAAACGGTGGCAGAAAAGCCAGGAGGCACCTCTTTCAATCCTTTGGTTGTTTACGGTGGTGTTGGCTTAGGTAAATCTCATTTGGTTCAGGCAATAGGCAACGAAGTAAAAAGACTTCATCCTAATAAGGTTGTACTGTATGTGAGTTCAGAAAAATTCATCA
Source organism: Sphingobacteriales bacterium (assembly GCA_947472965.1). The sequence continues at coordinate 378 of CANJEF010000069.1, read as the reverse complement.
ATCAATTTCAGGATCACAGCCGCAACAACGCGATAAACGATTTCATTCATTTTTATCAGCTAATAGATGTGTTGATTTTGGATGATGTGCAGTTCTTCAATCGTGCAGAAAAAACACAAGATGCCTTTTTCGCCATCTTTAATCATTTGCACCAGTCTGGCAAGCAGCTCATATTGAGCTCGGACAAATCCCCAAAGGATTTGGAAGGCATGCAAGAGCGTCTGTTGAGTAGGTTCAGGTGGGGTTTGAGTGCTGACCTGCAGGTTCCAGATTATGAGACCAGGATTGAGATTTTGGAGAGTAAGATGAAGAACAATGGGTTGGACTTACCTAAAGAAGTTGTAAAATACATTGCATACAATATTCAAAATAATGTGC
>CANJEF010000068.1 GCA_947472965.1 Sphingobacteriales bacterium | reverse complement strand
GGATTTTTACGCTGTGTTTTTTTGCTTTATTGGCGGTTATTTCTACCAGCGTTTCTGCTCAAACAGACACCCTGCCGGTAACGTCTATTGACCCCGTTTTAATGGGAATTTATGATGTAAAGTATCCCAAAAAATACATTATTTCAGATATCAAAGTTACCGGTAACAAGGCCTTTGATGCCGCAATCGTGATATCTGTTTCTGGCTTGGCTGTTGGTGATGAAGTTACCATTCCCGGAGGTGATCAATTTGCAAAAGCGATTTCAAAACTTTGGACACAGAATATGTTTACGAACATCAACATTTGGATTACCAAGGTTGAAGACAGAAACATTTCAATTGAAATTGAAGCGGTGGAAAGACCCATGCTATCTGACTTCAAATTTCTGGGAGTAAAAAAAACGGAAGCGGATGAATTGAAAGACAAGGTTGGACTCATGAAAACCAGGGTGGTGACTGATAACATGCAGTTGTCTGCCAAAGAAAATATCGTAAAATATTTTATCGACAAGGGTTATCAAGGAGCTACGGTAAATGTTTCTGAGCAAAAGGATCCAGCATCACCAGGAAAGGTGATTTTGTATTTCAATATTACAAAAGGCAGTAAAGTGCGAATTTCAGAAGTCTTTTTCTTTGGTAATACTGCAGCACAAACACTGGCTTTGAAGAAAAAAATGAAGGGCACCAAAGAGCTATCCAGGCTTACTCTCTACCCGGATAGTTCATACAGTCCTTATGGCGAAATCAAAAAGCTTAGTTTCAAAGATTTCATCAGTCAAAAAGGATATTTGCATCCTTCAAAAATAAAAGACTTCATAGACCCTTGGTTCAGGTTTAAATTATTGTCATCTGCAAAATTCAACGAAAAGAAATATGTTGAAGACAAGGAAAAAATTCTGGATTACTACAACTCACTAGGCTACAGGGATGCCGTAATTTCAAAAGATACACAGTACTACGACAAAAAGGGCCGCTTGAATTTATCCTTGAAAGTGGATGAAGGAAGCAGGTACGTTTTTGGCAACATGACATGGAAAGGGAATACCAAGTATGCCGACAGTCTGTTAACAATGTTGCTCGCAATAAAGAAAGGCGATACCTACAACCTTGAATTTCTCAATAAAAAGCTTGGTAAGCAGGCTACTCCAGAAGGAGGTGATATAAGTTCACTTTATCAGGACGACGGTTATCTTTTCTTTTCAATCAACGCAGTTGAAACTTCTGTGTACAATGATACCATCGATCATGAGATCAGGGTAGTAGAAGGTCCGCAGGCAACCATCAAAAATGTAAACATCAGTGGTAACGATAAGACAAAGGAATATGTAATCAGACGTGAATTAAGGACAATACCTGGAGAAAAATTCAGCAGGGCCGATCTGATCCGTTCACAGCGTGAAATAACCAACCTTGGTTATTTCAACCAGGAAAAACTCGGCATGCAACCAGTTCCAAACCAGGATGATGGAACTGTTGATATCAATTACACGGTAGAGGAAAAGTCTTCTGATCAGCTTGAACTCAGTGCAGGATGGGGCGGTGGAATCGGACTTACCGGCACGTTGGGAATCACCTTCAATAACTTTTCAATAAAGAACATATTCAAGAAGTCATCATGGGATCCTTTGCCAACTGGTGATGGACAGAAATTGAGTGTACGCTTTCAATCTAACGGACGTTATTTCCGATCATATAATTTCTCATTCACCGAACCTTGGCTCGGTGGAAAGAAACGGAATTCATTTACATTTAGCGTTTTCAATACCAAATTCAGCAATTCATATAATCCCTATTCAGCGGGAGGTTTTGGCGGCGGCGGCGGCTTTGGTAATAGTTATGGTAACTTCATTCGTCCTTCGAAAGCTGCGGACACGTCTTACCTAATCACACAAGGAGTTACTATTGCGTTGGGTAAGCAGTTGAAGTGGCCCGATGATTTCTTCTCATTGGTAACATCGCTCAGTTATGTACAATACAAAGCCAGGAATTACGCGATTTTCCCTTCATTTGCAACAGGAACGTCAAACAACATCAATATTAAAATTGCATTGCAGCGGACTTCAGTAGATCAACCGATTTTCCCACGCAATGGATCAAACTTCATGCTTAGTGGTGCCTTTACACCTCCTTGGTCATTCATAAAAGGGATTAATCAACAAGATATTTTCAAATTGGTGGAGTACCACAAATGGCGCTTTAATGCAGAATGGTTTGTGCCACTGGGTAAGCCAAGGGGTGAAGACAAAACAAGACAATTCGTGATGCGCATCGCTGCCAAATATGGGTTCATTGGAAGATATAACAAGGATTTGCCTATATCTCCATTTGAACGTTTCCAGGTTGGAAATGCAGGACTGACAAATAACTTTGGGGTACTTGGATATGATATCGTAGCACATAGGGGATATCCAGTGTATGAAAAGTCGGATCCCACCGTAAACCCCGATAGATCTAATGCATCTCAGTTCTTTACTATTTTTAATAAGTATAGCCTTGAAATGCGTTATCCATTCGTAACCAACCCGAGCAGTACAATATATGGACTTGCGTTTTATGAAGCAGCCAACGGATGGTACTCCTTCAAGGAATACAATCCATTCAGGTTGAGACGTTCTGTGGGAGTTGGTGTGAGGTTTTTCTTGCCAATGTTTGGTTTGCTTGGGTTTGATTATGGCGTGGGATTGGATAGGCTGACTGCAAATGGAACACTGAAATCAGCCAGTAGCTTCACTTTTATGCTTGGTTACGAACCGGAATAGGGATGATTCGAAGTATATGATTTAATGTTTAATCTTTGATTTATGAAAAAGCTAATCCTATCATTTGTTCTTTTAGCAGGTATTGTTTCTGTATCTGTTGCACAGCGATATGCAATAATCGATACCCGTTATATCCTCAGCAAGATGCCAGAGTATAAAAGTGCACAGGAAAAGCTGGATGCTTTCAGCATCCAATGGCAGCAGGAAATTGACCAGAAGCAGGTTGTGCTGGATCAACTGTACAGGAATTTTGAAGCAGAAAAGTTGATGCTCAGCGATGAGTTGATCAAAAAGCGCGAAGACGAAATTTTCAATAAGGAAAAGGAACTAAGAGATCTTCAAAAAAAGCGTTTCGGCTTCGAAGGTGACCTTTTCAAGCGTCGCCAGGAGCTTGTAAAGCCTATCCAAGACAGGGTTTACAATGCCGTTCAAAAGCTTGCAGTGGCAAAGCAGTATGACCTTGTGCTTGACAAAAGTGAAGGAATTACCATTATCTTTGCCGACCCCAAACTCGATAGAAGCGATGATGTGTTAAAAGAGTTAATGGGAAAGTAAAAAAGTACTATTTTCGAAACTTATTATAAAACAAACAATCAACAAGCAATGAAAAAGTTCTTATCACTCGGTTTGGTTCTGCTTGCACTTTGTGCTTTCAACCCATTCCTTTCAGCCCAAAACAAAATGGGGTACATCAGTATTGATGAAGTAGTTCAATTGATGCCTGAGTACAAAAAAGCAATGAGCGAAATCGCACAGTTCGATAGCGCCCTTCAAATAAACTATGGTGAAACTTTGAAGGAGTTGAACCGCCAGGACAGCATTTTCAAATCTGATTCCCTTAAGATGGTTCCTGCAGTGAAAACAGCCAACAGGGAAAAGATGAAAAAGTTGCTTACAGAACTTCAAGGATTCGAGCAAAGCTACCAACAACAGATGCAACAGAAGCAAGAGGAAATGATGGCACCCGTTGCACAAAAGGCCAACCAAATGATTGCCGAAATCGCAAAGGCAAATGGATTTGCTTATGTATTCCGCAAGGAGGCCTTGTTGGTAAATCCTGATGCAGACGATCTGCTTCCACTCGTAAAGAAAAAAATAGAAGGCGGGGCGCCAAAGCCTCCCACAAAATAAATAAACTGACCGAAACATTTGTTTCGGTCTTTTTTTATCTATGATTTCAAAACATCCCATAGGCGTATTTGATTCCGGGCTGGGTGGTCTTACAATTTTAAAAGAAATTACCACCCTCTTGCCCGGTTATGATTATATCTACCTGGGTGATAGCGCGCGAACCCCATACGGTCCACGCCCTTTTGAAACTGTTTACGAATATACCCTGCAGGCCGTCCGTTGGCTTTTTGATCAGGGTTGTCCACTCGTGATCCTTGCCTGCAACACCGCGTCTGCCAAAGCACTTCGAACCATCCAGCAAAAAGACTTGCCTTTGATTGATCCCGATAGGAGGGTATTGGGGGTCATTCGACCTACCACTGAAGTTATTGGGGATTACACAGAAACCGGACATATCGGTATTTTAGGTACCCAGGGAACCGTGGAATCAGGTTCTTACAAAATAGAAATCGGGAAGTTTTTCCCCGATGTAAAGCTATACCAACAAGCTTGTCCTGATTGGGTTCCATTGGTTGAATCAGGGCGTTACCTGGAGCCCGATGCAGCACCAATCATCAAAAGCTGTCTCGATAAATTAATTGAACAATCTATTTATATCGATACTATTTTACTTGCATGCACCCATTACCCTTTGCTTATTGATCTTATCAAGTCGCAACTTACTGCGCCCATACAGGTGATATCCCAGGGAGAGATCATTGCAACAAGCCTGAAGTATTATCTCGAAAGGCACCCCGGAATGACGTCCAGCATTAGTGAAGGTGGCATGGTAAACTTTTACACCACAGGTGATCCTGTTGACTTTGGAGCCAAAGCCTCTTTATTTTGGGGTGAGGCAGTGCAAGCCACGCAGATTCAATTATGCTAAATGATGGTGTTTATTGATAAAACCCTTCTGTCTTTTTAAAAAATCCCTTACCTTCGCCGTCCTTTCACATTGCCAATGGGTGTGGTGACCCGTGGCTAGCATGAAAAAAAGACCGCTTCTCCCGGTCCCGATTAATTAAAAAAGGAAAAAAAAGTATTATGAAACGTACATATCAACCCCATCGCAGACGCAGAAAATCAGTACATGGTTTCCGTAAACGCATGGAATCAGCAAATGGCCGCAAAGTTTTAGCCAGCAGAAGGAAAAAAGGACGTAAGCGCCTTACTGTTTCCGATAACAGCAGGTTGAAGTAAATAGAACTGCAGGTTCAAATAATATTGGTAGCTCCAGATGAAAATCTGGGGCTATTTTTGTGAGTAAGACATAAGACTTGAGATGTAAGACATGAGACTTTAGACCTAAGTTGGAAGTTCTTATCATAGGAAACATTGTTATTTTTGGTGATAGTGGGACCATCTTATCTCTCATGTCTTATGTCTCATGTCTTTTGTCTCACATCTTATTAAAATGAAACAAACCCTCAATAAAAAAGACCGACTGAAAAGCCACTCCAAGATCAGGGAGCTTTTCGATCATGGTGGGAAGCTAAAGCAACACCCCATCACCCTTTTTTATTTGATTGATGAGGGAAAGGATGAAGATGGAACTTCCATGAAAATGGGCGTGGCAGTAGGGACAAAGCACTTTAAAAAAGCAGTTCAGCGTAATCTTTTGAAAAGAAGAATCAGAGAGGCTTATCGGCTGCAACGTGCAGCACTGCGTGAAACCATTGCAGCTTCTCCATACAACATCAGTTTATTTTTCGTTTATGCCGACTACACAGTGTTGGACTACAATACAATTGGTCCTTCGGTGAAAATATTGTTAGACAAATGCCAGGTAAAAATCACTCAAAAGACCAATGAATTAAAGGCTAAAAATGACTGAAGAATATTTTATGAAAATGGCTTTGAAGGAAGCGGAAAAAGCCTTTGCAGAAGGGGAAGTTCCCGTTGGTGCAGTTGTTGTTGTTGGCAATAAGATCATTGCACGTGGCTATAACATGGTGGAGAAGTTAGGTGATCCAACTGCACATGCTGAAATCATTGCACTTACATCCGCTTTCAATGCACTTGGTGCGAAGTATTTGCCCGATGCAACGCTGTATGTTACGGTTGAACCTTGTTTGATGTGCGCAGGTGCATTGCACTGGAGTAAAATTGGTAAGATCGTTTGGGGAGCAGAAGACATTAAAAACGGACATCAGGTTTATACAGGGGATCGCAATCCATTTCATGTGAAAACACAAATCCTCACTGGACTCCTGGCCGAAGAATCTGCGCAACTCATGAAGGATTTTTTTAAGTCTAAGAGAGGTTAGTTTATCCTCCACAACTTGAGGTCACAATTTGTGACCTCAAGATTTCAAACCTCCTCAACCCTTAAACCCTATCCTCTCCCTGCCATCCCAACTCTTTTGATTAGAATTATTATCTAGCAAGTTTTCAATTATTGTGTAAATTTCATTTAATTGAACATCATGATTCGAAATTTTATTTTTCAAATATTCTAGTTGCGCTGAAAAATCTTTTGAGGCAATTATCGATTGCCGCATGGCAATAAAAGCCCTAACAATAGCGATATTCATTTTTATGGCAGTTTCACTTCGAAGCACACTGGCTAGCATTGTTACTCCGTGTTCAGTAAATGCAAACGGCAAAGCTGTAATATTTCTCTTTGCTCTTGATGCGGTCACAAATTGTGACCGCATGCCTTGTAAATCTTTTTCGTTGAGGATAAACATAAAATCTTGTAGAAATCTATCTTTATTTCTACGAACAGACTGATTCAATGCCTTAGTTTCAATACCATAAAGTTCAGCTAAATCAGCATCTAAAATCACTCGTTGCCCCCTAATTTCGTAAATCTTTGATGCGATTAATTGCCATTCCATCTCATAAAAATAGGTCTATGGGAAAGTAAATTCAAGTGTAAATAATG
>CANJEF010000067.1 GCA_947472965.1 Sphingobacteriales bacterium | reverse complement strand
TTGGATGAAGCAAAAATCTGGTAAGAAATAAAAACTAACATTAATTCAAGGAATGGCATCTTTATTTTCAACATATGAGCAACAAAATGTAGCTGTAGCTAGGGAACAGTTGTTAGATCACCATGTTTTGTTTTTAATGCCTTCAGGTGATAATTTGCTTGATAAGGAATTCAGAAAATTGATATCTTCTTCTTTATCAAAAAAGCATGTTGTTATAAGTGATTTTTCAGAAAAGGTTCAGGCTGATGTTTTAAATTCAGATAACAAAGACTGCATCTATTTTTTTGAAGGTTTTCAATCTTCTTTAGAGAAGATGGAATATCAGGAATTACAACATTTTATTGCTTTTCTTTCAAAGTCTAGCGAGTTGTCATCTTACATTGTATTTGTTTTGGGGAGCGGGGTTAGCGAAATTGATAATAAGGTAAGACCAATACCGGCTTTGTTTAATAGGCTAGCTGGTCTTAACTCACTCTTGAATAAAACCTTGCATGTCATATCCAGGATACCGGAGACATCCTACATGGAATTGGTGATGGATTCATTAGCGGAAGTCGGTATTCAGGTTGATAAGGAAACAGCTGATGCCATGCAAAGTGATCAGAAGCATTGTACTCTTTCCTATACGTATGTAAAAATGTTTGTAAACCGGGTTTTGATGCATTTGCAATCAAAACAAGAGCAGAAGAGCAATAATTTATTGCTGACTTTGAAAGATTATGAAACTGTGGGTACTTTGAGGTATTTCATTGAATACTCCGGTAAAGCCCTGCTTGCCGAAGCGGAATATTTTTCTACATTAGAGCATATAGAGTACGTGTTTAGGTCGTTGATAATCGTTGGAGATGACAATCTCAATAAGGTTCAATTATCGAGCAATCAAATTTCACTTCGTTCCGGGGTGTCAGTAGAAGAGGTAGAAAAAATATTAAAACTTTCATCGGGGGAAAATTATCCGTTAATAAAGAAATCTGATTCAGTTTTTTTCTTTGAAGGAGATGAATATCTTCTTCATTGGAGTGATTTAAGAAAATGGGAGGAGAAGGAAGTTGAAGCAAAGGACATTTACTTGAAATACTGCAAGCTTGCAGATGCATACGAGAAAGGGGAAACCCAATTATTGAATGGCATACAGTTGGAGGAAACGGATAAATGGCAGCAGTTCAATCCAATCAATTTGAATTGGGCACTAACATATCATCCCGCATTTGAAAAAGTAATTTCATATCTCACTGCATCTCAGCAAGCAAATCAGGAAAATCTTCAAGCGCAGGAAAGAAGCCGTTCACGGAGATTGAAAACGGCATATAGCATCGCTTGGGCTTCCGTTTTGGGCTTGATGGTTATTTTAGGCTTTGGCATTTGGGCAAGGCAACAACAAACCAAAGCCCTAAAGGCGGAGGCAATGTCCAAGCAATCAAATAGAGAAGCAGTAAAAGCACTCGGTATTGCAGAGCTACGGACCGACGAGGCCCTAAAGGCGAAAATTGTTGCTGATAGTGCAAAAGCAAATGCAATTGCCGAGGCATTCAATGCAATGCAAGCAAAGAAAAAGGAAGAGGTACAAAAGATAAAAGCAATCGATGCTCAGAAACAGGCTGTTGTTGAGCGGGAATCTGCAAATGCAGCACGGGATGATGCAAGTAAAGCCAAGGATCAGGCGGTTGAGAATAGAAAAATTGCTGAAAAAGCGGAGGCAGAAGCAAAAAATAATTTTCAAGAAGCCGTTCGATTGAGAATTCAACAGGAAGCAAGAGCCAATGCACTTTCTGTTTTTGAAGAATATGACAATAATAATTTTATTCAAGGAAGAAAAAAGGCAACCGATGCCTATGAATTGTATAAGACACAGGGGGGCAGTCAATTTGAAAAGGATATCTTAAATAGTTTGTTTGTTGGGTTGATTCGCGAAGACATTAAAAAATACAAAGAGGATATTGGATATCAACCAACAAGAATGACCATGAATGCTTCAATGGACAAGCTTGCTGTTCATGGAACCGATGGTTTTGTTCGGGTTTATGATTTGAAGAATTCAAGAAAAATAGTAGAGACCTACAAACCGGATAAGATAAACGGACTGGCCTTTATTGACGATAATATCATCATCTCGCAGCCAAGTTTATTGTTTTTGCAAAAGGGTGGTACGAAAGTCAATTTGTTGACATCAGAATCCATTGGCAAGTCAATTAAGGGTTTTTATATAATGGGCGACAAAAATCAAATCATCTGCGTTTCTACAGAAGACGCTTTGATGTTGTATGCATATCAAAAGGATCAGCAATTGAAATTGATCAAGTCAGTACCTGTAAATAATTCAGCAAACTTGCGAAAGGTGAAATCCAATATTTATTTTTCATCAGGGAAAAGTTTGATGGTCACAGATGAGCAAGGATCAGCAGTAAAAAATATAATTTCATTAAAGTCTTCCATCACTGCAATATCGGGATCACTTACTTCAGGCTTAATAGCAATTGGTGACGAAGAAGGAAATTTATATGTGGTTGATCCTAAAACAGCGGAAATAAAAAGTGAAAGAAATAAACTACACCTCTCAAGGATTAGCGGTTTGCAAACAATACTTTCACAAGGATTGTCCGATATACTCATCAGTGTGGGTTATGATGGAGCTTTTAATATTTTTTATTTAGGGGAATCCTCAAAAAACAACAACACGCTTCCTACACCCATCACGTTGAAAGAGCATAAAGGATGGGTAACATCACTTTTAATAAACAGCAAAACAAATCAGGCTTTCACGTGCAGTTATGATAAAAGCATACGTTTTTGGCCATTGATACCGGAGCAATTAATTTATACTTCAACTAATTTAAATAAAAAGACAAACGCAAAATGAATAAGTTATTAATTCTAATCACATTTTGTATGGCCAGCTTTATACACAACGTGGTAGCGCAGGATACAGAATGTTCAAAAAACCTAGGGTTAGCAAAAGATGCATATTTAATAGGGGACTTTAAAAAAGTAAAAGAATTTTTAGAACCTTGCACCAAGCAAGGCATGGCCTTTAACAATAGCAAAGAAAAAAACCGTGCATTGGAAATCTTGGCACTATCTGCCATTGCAGTTGATTCAATCGAAATTGCCAAAGCATATATTTTAAGCATCGTTAAAACAAATGCTGAATACACCCAAGATCCAGCATTGGAAAACATTATTTTCATCCAACTGCTTGGCAAGGTAAGGGCAGAAAATCTTGAAGTTAGGGTTAGCTCCGTTTCAAAAAAGGCAGAGGATATAAACCGTGCTCCTGCATCAGTTGAGTTAATTACACGGGAAGAAATGATAAATAGAGGTTATTTGGATATCGTGGATGCCTTGGCTGATATTCCTGGATTTCATATCAGCAAGACTTTTGCTACAACATATGGTAACATATATCAATTAGGTTTCAGGCAGGAAAACTCTGAAAGAACACTTGTGATGGTGGATGGAGTTGAGGAAAATGACCTTTGGTTGAACTGGGCATACCTTTCAAGGCAATATCCTCTTTCAAGTGTTAAGGCAATTGAGGTTTTATATGGTCCTTCTTCTACGATGTACGGTCCAAGGGCTTTTGTGGGGGCCATCAATATCATAACATATGATCCTAAAGAGATTCCCAAAGACCCGTTGTTGATAAAAGGTGAAAATGCAAAAGATAGACCTGTGTATATGTTTGGCAGTATTCAGCGTGGTGGTTATAATACTACCAATGGCGATGTGACTGTTGGAATACGTGGAAAAGAGTCTTCAGATTTTTCATTGCAATTGACTGGCAAATATTATATCTCGAATGAGCATGATATGGGCACTGCAGAATTTTACGATTATGAGGCGAGTGATATCGATCATCTAAAGTATACCCAATTGAATTTGAATTCGACTAAATTCATGGGACGAACCCTTACCCAGTATATGAAAGACTTCAACCTTCCTGCTGTAAATCCAAACTATACTGTAGTGAAAGATGCTGCCGGAGAAGTAAAAAGTATAAACCTTACTAGCCAGGGTATTGATCTTGCTCGAATGATGGATCGTAAAGCCTATACTGGAACTGTGAATGGAGCTCCACTGGGGTATTCAAATGATACCAAGGATTATTATGTTGGGATGAAAATGAAAGTTTCGGATGTGTTGATTGGCTTCCGGCATTGGGGTAAAACCAGTGGAGTTGCCTATTATCAGGACATTAATGAAGCTGGTTCAAGAAATGGTTCTAAATGGGCTCCAGAGAATACAACCATTTATGCGAAAATTGACAAGACCCTAAGTGAAAGGATTCAATTTTCGAACCTATCAACCTTTGAGATGCACAGGCTTAGTGATCAAACGACTCGTGTTGGTTTTATTTCCTTTGGTGACCCACAAACACAATTGCATCTTGCACATTTGGTATATCCAGATTCACTTATTTTAGGAAACAGAGGAGTTGTCTCAAAAGATAGTTTGTATGGTACAGAAAGGCAAGTGATTCAAAATTCTTCATTAATTAAGCAAGGATGGAGAAATAAATACTATTATTATGGAGCACAGCAACTGAGAAATGAAACACGGTTTTTTTATGATTACAAAAAATTGAGTGTATCAAGTGGATTAGATTTCAGGTCTACTTACACGCAAGGAGATTACCTTTTTTATACCGATTACAATACTAAGTATGCTAGTGTAGAAGATTATCAGGCTAAACAAAAAAATAAATCATTGGCCCAGGAATTGGGTATTTCTGATAACCAGGTACCAGGTAGTAATATTTACACAATTTTAGAAATTGGATTATATGCCCAGACTACATATAGATTTGGTGATAAAATTTCTTTGGTTGGTGGCGCGAGGATTGACTACAATAAGCCGCGTGCATCTGTAAACTACGACCTAGTAACATCACCACGACTTGCATTTGTTTACCATGAAGATCTTTTTACATTTAAAGTAATTGCATCCAAGGGCTTTCAGAATGTTTCTCAAAACACCAAGTATTCAACAGGTGGAGGACGAGTTGCAAACCCAAGCTTAAAGCCAGAAGAGATTGCTTATGTTAATCTCGAGCTTTCCGGTAAAACAAGCAAAGAGTTGAATAAGGACTTTTTGAATTGGGAATTGACAGGGTTTGCCTACAGGGTTCAAAATGCAGTTGCATCTGAAACTGATACAAAGGGGGTGAGGAAAAACTTCAATACCGGAACTTATGAAATAACAGGGACCATGGCATCCATCATTTTAAAGCCACGTAAAAATATTCACATAAATTTCAATCATACTTTAACCATGCCCTTTCAGACAGAATCCAAGTATGATACTACCTTAACAACGAAAAGGCGTATTGGAGATATTGCATCTCATCTTGCCAATGCTTCTGTTACTGGGTTGTTTAGAAATGTTGGCCCATTTAACACAAGCGTTAATTTAAGGGCTAATTATGTAGGAGATCGGCCTGAGGGTCCTGAAACTACCCAAAAGTTGAACTTTGGACTTGACTCCAGTATGGTGATTCCGCAATACCTCATATTCAGTGGTAATATTGGTTTATCAATCGCCAAATTCCCGAATGCCAGATTGGATTTTACCGTGAACAATATTTTGGGAATGAATCTGTTGGATACAAAACGGAAAACCTATTTTGATCCTGGGGTAAAGCAAGGGGAGGGAACTTTTAATCTTCCTTGGGATCCGATTGGAAAAAAATTTTCAGATAATAATGTTCCATGGACTCCTCAAAGGGGCAGGTTCATGTTGGTTAAGTTAACCTTTGATTTGTAAAGCTTGGTTTTTGACGAACGCCCTTCATCTAAAATAACCATAATCAATATAATTGTATAACGAGCGTAAACATATAGTTAAGTTCTTATTCCCGGTGATGATGATTTTATCATTGTTTCTCGGAGTCTTCACTTCCTATTATTTCATTTTTGTAAATGGATTATTTATTCGGGAAGTTGGTGCTTCGTATTTGAGTTATGCATTTATGTTATCCGGTGGAGTTGGGTATTTAATAACGTATCTCTACAATCGCCTTGAAAGAAAAATAGGATTTTTTAAATCGGCTACTTATTTCAATTTGCTTTTTGTATTAAGCATGTCGATCGTTTTTTATTTCTATTACCAAAAGATAAATCCGCGTATTGTAATTTTTTCTGCTTTTACTTGGATTTGGATTTCGAGTAACTACGTGAACCTCATATTCTGGAAGATACCTTCAATCTTTTTTGACCTAAGTGAACACAAGCAGTATAACGGATGGATTAGTACTGGGGAGGTTGTGTCAAGTATTGTTGCATATTCTTCTGTTTATATATTTAAAATAGATTATATCTGGCTCCTTACTTTTTCGGGAATGGGTATGATTGGATTTTTTGTCCTTTTCATTGTTATCCGATTCCGGCTTGGGGGTATGTTGGCTACTCAAAAAAAACAGGAAACAACTTCTGTTAGTGAACAAAAAATTGCTGCCTCAAAAATTTGGAAGGCCAAGTATTTCAGGTATATATTTGGAGCAGTCTTCTTTGCAATCATCATTCAATTGATTGTTGATTACTCAATGCTTGAAGTTACAGCACATGATTTCAAAGATCAAAAGGAGCTGAGCAGTTATCTTGCCTTATGGTATACTTTTACCCGTGTGTTGGAATTTTTATTAAAAACGCTTGTTTCCAGGTATATTATCAAGGAGTTAGGACTTTTTGTAGGGTTGATCAGTATTGTTTCTGTGCTTGGTATTGTAGTATTGGGAGGTCTGTTTTCAATTTTTACAAGTCTAACTAGTTCAATATTAATATTTGCAACACTCAACAAGTTATTTGAA
>CANJEF010000066.1 GCA_947472965.1 Sphingobacteriales bacterium | reverse complement strand
CAACGACCTTACCCCAGAACAATACCAACAAATTCTTAAAATCGCTTCATCAAGAAACCAGTCATTTGATTAATGCGATTGCTATTGTGCATAAAAACCTTGAATCCCATTACCATTTGTATATAAATTTGATCCATGCTTGAGCAACTTGATCTCTTTGGTGACAAACCGTCCCGACCCACGGAACAGCATTCTCCAAAACCGAAGGGAAAGTACAAAATTGTGCCTCCGCAAATAATTATTGCGGATGAGCCCAAAAAACTACCAGAGAAACCTGAAGAAAAAGCAATCGTTGATGTTACAGAAAAAAAACCTGTAAGGCCCGTTAAACAGAAGGCAAAACACAATTATAGCAGCATTGATATCCCTGATGATGATATTTTATTTAGTAAACAATACTATCCAATCAGTGAGGTAGCAAAAATGCTAAATGTAAACATCTCGTTGCTTAGATTTTGGGAAAAGGAATTCAACATAATCAAACCGAGAAAAAATCGCAAGGGGGACAGGTTATTTAGGCCTGAAGATGTAAAAAATTTAAAATTGATTTATTTTCTACTAAAAGAAAAAAAATATACAATTGAGGGTGCCAATTCATTCATAAAAAAAGACAAACACGCTGCAGAAAAATACCAGGCAATTGAAAGTCTTATGAAACTAAAACAAATGCTGCTCGAGTTGAGGGCAGGACTTACAGGTTAATTTGATTCTCTTTTTATCACAAATTTTTCTTTGCCAGACAATTTCAGTCCGCTAGCATCCAGCAGTTCCAAGACCATTAAATTAACTTCCTGTCGCTTCCTTGTAAATTCAGTAATACTTCCTACCTCAGTAAAATATTCAAGCGAAATGATATACGCATCAAATTGAATGTCGCTTACTGTTACAGAAACATCTTGTGTATTCAACTCAACTAATTTATGATCCACTTGATTGATGAATTTTTTTAGCTCGTCTGCAGTAGCCTTTAAATCAATTTTCAATATCAACTCACCCCTTCTTTTGCTTCGAAGCGTCAGATTATCAACAATACTATCTACCATTTGCTTATTGGGAATGGTGACATATGTTTTCTCCAATGTCCTTATTCTTGTACTACGAAGACCGATTTTTTCAACAATGCCATTGATTTGATTCACCTTTAGAAGATCGCCTACAGTGAACGGCTTATCGAAAAATATGATAAAAGATGCAATTAGGTTTTCGAGGCTTTCCTTTGCAGCCAATGCAACGGCTGCACCAGCTAAACTCAGACCAGCCAGAATTTTTGTAATGTCCTTATTAAAAACAAATCGAATTACAACCAAAATACATACTATGACAACAACTACTTTAAGAAACTCCCTAAAAAAAATAACAAGCTGATTATCTGAAAAATCAGCCGTTTCATTTGCCTTTTTTTCCATCACAATGGACAAGTAGTCGATGATCCGCAAAAGCGTTTGAAAGAAGAAGTAGATCAACACTATCGTGGCTATTGCATCAAGCAAATCTGGTGAAGCAAGTTTTCCTATTTTAAACCTTAAAACTTGGGGGAAGTTCAATGCACTTATTGCAAGGTAGGCAGTCAAGGTAATAATGAAGTTTTCAAGTGGATGAAGAACAAGATCCAAAAAATCCTTCTCACTAGTGCTTCTTCCCTTTTTCCGAAAAAGATAAAATACAAATCCCACCAATTTTCTTGTTGCTTTCTTGCGCAAAATCAGCATGAGTAACAAAACTGAAATTACGATCAGGAAATCAGAAACCGGATTTTCAAAAATGATTTTTCCCATCCATTTTTCCATAGGATTATTATTAATAATTCAATTTAAATGTTTCAATGCCTTCATCAGCCAATCCAAAACCTTTGTCTAAGCCAAAATGTAATTTTTTAAACCTACTCAATTCTTGAGGAAGTATAAATTCCTTTATATCAGGAGGATGTAGACCATACAGCATCATCTTACTATCTTTCAACCCAACAATTTTGTCTCCAACTACCTGAATGTCATTCCATCCCAATATCGCAACTTTACTCTTGAATGCCCCATAGAAATCAAATCCAAAGAGACCCTTCTTGGAATCATACAGATAAAGCAAGCCATTAAATTCAAAAACTACAGATGGTTGGATGGCTTCAGAAAATACCAACCTTAGATCAGAAGACTCAAAAATAATGTTACCGTCCAATTCCAATTTTTTAATCTTATTGTCCTGCTCATCAAATATCCAGATGCGGTTATCATAACTCTGTGCCACAGCCTGAACCTGAACCAATTGGCCTTTCCTTAAGTCTATTTTATTAACGACTTGCATCAAACGATCAAGAACCAGGATTGTCCTATACCCCTTAAAATACAAAAGGGTTCTAAGTGCATTGCCCGCAGAAATGGAATGAATATTACCGTAGCGCCTAAGTTCATTAAAAACACCTACTGAGTCGAGTAACGCATTGTATTTTTTGAGTTGACCATTGGCAGTGATAGCAAATAAATTACCCAGGCCATCCACATGAAAAGAGCTGAAGTTACCCTCAATTTTTTTGAGTGGCGATGCTTGAAGAGTGGTCTGTCCAATATTCTTGAACGGAATTCCAAAAATCAAAAGGAAGAAAAACAAATAGATTTTCATTTATCAAGCGTTTTCAAGCTGAGTTCAGTACCATCAAAAACAGCATAAGAATCATAGTTTATCCAATCTCCTAAATTGATGTATCTACTCTTGTTCATCAAGTTAAAATCAATAGGCAAATGACGATGTCCAAATATGAAATAATCATAGTGGTTCGCTTTCATAACGTCCTTACAATATTGAATCAGCCACTCGTTATCCTCGCCAAGAAAAACATCTTCGGATACACCAGTATAGGCCCTGCTCTTCCTGCTTAAATAAGACGCGATTCCGATTCCAATATAGGGGGGCAATATGCTAAAAATAAATTTACAAACTGGATTACGAAAAATTCGCTTCAGCAATTTATAGCCATAGTCACCAGGACCTAGGCCATCCCCATGCCCTATGAAGAAAGACTTCCCATTAAAGTTGAAAATTTTAGGCTCATGGTACACGGGAACATTGAGTTCCTTTTCGAAATAACCAGACATCCACATGTCGTGGTTACCGGTAAAGAAAAACACCGGTATTCCGGAATCGGTGATT
Source organism: Sphingobacteriales bacterium (assembly GCA_947472965.1). Next base: position 3,667 of record CANJEF010000066.1, on the reverse strand, counting down.
GATGCGATCTTTCCAAGAATTCGCACATACCCTTTTGGCACTACATGCCTATATTCAAACCAAAAATCGAAAAGGTCGCCAACAATAAAAATCTGGTTTGCATCTATGGCAATATTGTCAAGGAATGTCACCAATTTTTTTTCCCTCACCAAACTACTTTCATAATCAGGTGCTCCCAAGTGAAAATCGGACAAAAAATATATTTTTTTCCCTTCAGGAATTTGCATCTTCAAATATACTCAGTAAAAATCTTTTTGATCCTTTAGAATCACGCATCAATCAAAAAACAGTACACTTCTTTGGGACCATGTACCCCAACAACAAGTGTTTTTTCGATGTCGGCAGTACGGCTAGGGCCAGTTGCAAAGGAGATTTGAGATGGCATATTATCACCATACTTCTTTTTGAGTAAGTCAATTGCATCTTTAATATCATAAACAAGCTGGCTTGTTTTGGCGATGCAAATATGGATCGGAGCATAAACACTGGTAGTACGGCCAGAAGAAACTTTGCTGCTCAACACCATAGAGCCCGTTCTTGCAACTAGGAATTCACAAAGGGTTATGGATGCATCAGATTCAGAGAGTTCTTTTTCAGAAAAACGATTAAATCCAAATGAGCTGAAAGCTGTACGAATATTTTCATCATTACAGTAGACTTCATTCCACTGCTGTGTAGAAATCAATTCGTTTATCTTGGATACCAACTCTTCCTCATTTTCACAAAAGGAAAATTTACCCAACAACGATGTGAATTTTTGGGCAAAAATAACCGCGAGGTCTTCAGCTGGCTGAACAAATGAATGCTCCACCTTCTCAATTTCCTTAAAAGGAATTGTTGAAGGCTGTGTTAGTGCCTTTCTGATGTTTTTTAAAATGCTTTCTCTTGATGGAAAGACATCCATATTTAAGCTGGTTTATGGTCATCATCTGACCCCTTTTCAGTTAGATTGGCGGTACCTTCAGTTATATTGGTTGTCTTAACTTCATCAGTTACATTCGAAGTCTCATTGTCATCACTGACAAAAATCTTTTTCTCCTCATACGGACGTTTACCGATTAAGTCTTCAACATCTTGTTGATGAAGCACCTCACGGTCAAGCAATGCCAAGGCGATCTTTTCAACTTCTTCTTTCCTTTCAGTTAGCAACGCCTTTGTGCGCTGGTAGGCCTTCTCAACCAAGCCCCTAACCTCCTCATCAATAATTTTTCCGGTCTCTTCACTATATGGTTTGGTGAAAACACTTTCCTGTTGAGGGTCATAAAAACTCACGTTACCCACCTTTTCATTCATTCCATATACGGTAACCATTGCATAGGAAATTTTGGTAACCTGCTGCAAGTCGTTTTGAGCACCAGTAGAAATTTTTCCAAAGAATATGTCTTCGCTGGCCCTGCCGCCGAGTGTCATGCACATCTGATCGGTTAGCTGTTCAATGTTATATAGGTACTGCTCTTTGGGCGTGTATTGGGCATATCCCAATGCAGCAACACCCCTTGGTACAATTGTTACCTTGAGCAATGGGTAAGCATGCTCCAGATACCATCCGCACACGGCATGACCTGCCTCATGGTAAGCAATAATTTTTTTCTCTTCTGGCAGAATGATCTTGTTCTTTTTTTCAAGACCACCAATAACCCTATCGATGGCATCCTGAAAATCATCCATTTCAACCTGTGACTTCCCTTTTCTTGCTGCAATTAATGCAGCTTCGTTACAAACATTTGCAATATCGGCACCAGCAAATCCGGGTGTTTGCTCTGCAAGCTTATGTATATCAAGCTTATCCGAGTGTTTGATGGGCTGCAAATGAACATGGAAAATTTCTTCCCTTCCCTTTACGTCTGGCTTATCGATGGAAATCTGACGATCAAATCTTCCTGGGCGTAGCAAAGCGCTATCCAATACATCAGGACGGTTTGTTGCGGCCAAAATAATGATTCCACTATCTCCACCAAATCCGTCCATCTCAACAAGCAACTGATTCAATGTGTTCTCGCGTTCGTCGTTGCTCATCATCATATTCTTACCCCTAGCCCGTCCAATTGCATCTATTTCATCGATAAAGATGATGCAAGGTGCTTTTTCCCTGGCCTGCTTAAACAGATCCCTTACACGACTTGCACCAACACCAACAAATAATTCAACAAAGTCGGAACCAGACAGAGAAAAGAATGGCACTTGAGCTTCGCCAGCCATGGCTTTGGCCAACAATGTTTTTCCAGTACCTGGAGGTCCTACCAAAAGTGCACCTTTCGGTATTTTTCCACCCAATGCAGTATATTTTTTGGGGTTCTTTAAAAAGTCAACAATCTCCATCACTTCCTGCTTGGCTTCTTCAAGACCTGCAACATCAGTGAATGTTATATTTACCTTAGTACCCTTATCAAACAATTGTGCTTTTGATTTTCCGATATTGAAAATTCCACCGCCGGCTCCACCGCCAGCGCCACCACCGCCCATCTTTCTCATCATCAAGACAAAAAGAAGACCAAACATCAACAACGGGAAAAGAAAATTAACAAGCGGGCCAAAGAACTCAGGATCACTAACCGGATCAACGGCAACTGGGTTTACATTTGGATGCTCTGTAAAATACTTATCGAGGTTTTCCTGGTAATCATCCACTTTAGAGTAGCTGAATTGAAAATGAGGTCCTTTTGAAGTTTGGGCATAAACCAACTTATCCCCTAAAAGATCCTTATAAACCGGCTTGGAAAGACTGTCCTTGATTATATAAACGCGAATAACACCCTTATTCTTAACAGGCTCTAGCTTTGAAACGTCATTGTTTACAAGCATTTTTTGCTTGAACTCTAACTCAGTGATGTTCCTGGCGTCGGGGGTTACACCTCGCATCACCTGGTACCCAATGAGCACAACAGCCGCCACTACATAGATCCAGTAAAAACTGAATTTTGGTCCCTTTCCATCACCCTTCTTTCTTCCAAATCCTGGGAAAGATCCCGACTTCTTTTCATTGCTTTGCTCTTCCTGATTCATATAAGCACCTTTATTTGAGTATGATTTTACTTTTTCTTTGACTTAGCCGCTGTACTAACTTTTTTAGGAGCCTTTACAGGAGTTCCCTGTTCTGCATCATCCAATTCCTCTTGAGCCAACCCGTCACTCCACATCTCTTCGAGACGGTAAAATTTCCTTGTTTCTGTAAGAAAAACATGGACTACCACATTTACGTAATCAACCAATACCCACTGCATGAGACCAGAACCCTCGCGCTTGAAAGGGTACTCACCACATTCCTGTTTTACAGTCATCTCAACCCAATCCGCAATGGCACGAACTTGTACGGTTGAAGAAGCTTCACATACGATGAAAAAATCAGACACCGCTTCCGGTATTTTCCTTAAATCAAGTGAAATGATGTGTTCCCCTTTTTTATCTTGAATTGCCTTGATGATAACCTTGATGAGTTTGCTGTTTCGGGTTAAGCGGACCAGTCTTTTTTTTGTAGTCTCTTCTCCTGTATTTGTAGATGCCAATTGATTTTTTTTAATGGTAGTTGTATATTTTTTGAACAATACTATTCTCTAACAGAAATAGCTGGAAAGAGTTGCAATCAAGTTGCGGTTTTCTTTTTTATATTACGCAAAATTAGGGATAATTTCAATCCTTTTCTCCAGCCAATGATCGGATACCCTTTTAT
>CANJEF010000065.1 GCA_947472965.1 Sphingobacteriales bacterium | reverse complement strand
TGTCTGTTTCGAAACCGATTGATCTTAGCAAAGTTGTTACGGGGAATTTCTTCTTCCTGTCGATGTATGCATACATGACATTGTTGATATCTGTAGCAAATTCCATCCAAGCTCCCTTGAATGGGATTACACGGGCAGAATATATTTTTGTTCCGTTCGGATGAAGTGATTGGCCAAAAAATACCCCAGGGGAACGGTGCAACTGTGAAACAACAACCCTTTCGGCGCCATTGATTACAAAAGTACCCCTTGGAGTCATGTATGGTATATTTCCAAGGAAAACATCCTGAACGATTGTTTGGAAGTCCACATGCTCTTCATCATTACAGCTAAGTCTGAGCTTTGCCTTTAATGGTACTGCGTATGTAAGTCCCCTTTCCATACACTCATCGATTGTATAACGGGGCGGATCGATAAAGTAATCAAGAAACTCAAGCATGAAAATATTCCTGGTGTCGTTGATCGGAAAATTCTCCTTGAAAACCTTAAAAAGTCCTTCATTGTTTCGTTTGTCCGGTGTTGTTTCCAACTGAAAATAATCCTTGAACGACTGAATTTGAATTTCCAAAAGGTCTGGAGTTTCTGCGAGGTGCTTAACCTTGCCAAAATGCATCCTGCTTGAAGCCACTTTTGCTGAAGACATAGTCTATTCGTGGTTTAAAATGTGATTATATACACCAATACAAAAAACCCAAAAAATTAATATTTCAAATTTAACTATCTGAATATCAATTACTTGGACTTACTTTTCTAAAGCCTAAATGTATTGGGCCTAATTTAAAGGAAGGCGAAGTTAGTGAAAATAGATCTAAAGAAAAAATTTATTGGTCCAGTAAGTCGTTGAAAGGCAATAAAAAAGGCCGGAATTGATCCGGCCTTCTACTATGAATTTCTTTAGAGAATTACTTCACCTCAACTTCAGCACCGGCCTCTTTCAATTTGCCAGCGATGTCATCAGCTTCTGCCTTAGAAACACCTTCTTTAACAGGCTTAGGAGCTCCGTCAACTAGGTCTTTTGCTTCCTTCAGACCCAATCCTGTCAATTCCTTAACAATCTTTACTACACCAAGCTTGCCTGCTCCGCCACTTACCAAGATCACATCGAAAGATGTTTTCTCTTCAGCTGCTGCAGCGCCACCGCCGTCGCCACCTGCTGATGCCATTACAACTGCTGCTGCAGCTGGTTCGATTCCGTAATCAGCTTTCAATACATCAGCTAATTCCTGTACTTCTTTTACTGTCAAGCCTACTAATTGTTCAGCTAATTTTTTTACGTCTGCCATTTTTTTACTTTTTGAACCGCTTTCAAAGCAACTGCTCCAGCGGATGGTTATAAATATGCCACATTTTGACCTCAGTGGCGTTGGGTTGTTCGCTTTTTAAACTATTCTGCTGCTGCAGTCTCGGCCTGCTTCTCGTGATGGTGCAACAAACCAGCCAATACTCGCTTGGCAGGAGACTGAAGCAATCCAAGCACTTCGCCCACCAAATCCTTCTTGCTCTTCAGGTCTTTCAAAACCGCTAATTTGTCATCCCCTAAAAATACATCGCCGTCAATAAAAGCTGCTTTCAGGACTGGCTTAGGAGCATTAATACCCTTTCTGAATCCAGTCAGAATTAGAGCTGGCTCTTTTGCACTTTCTGAAAACATAAGCGCTGTTACGCCATTCAAGGCTTCAAATGTTCCCTGGTATTTTGACTCGTCAAGTTGTTCGAGAGCCTTGCGGATCAAAGTATTCTTTGCAACTTTCATTTCAACATTCTTATTGAAACAAAGGCGCCTTAATTTTCCAATTTGTGCAACACTGAGGGACTCAGTATTGGTTACATAGAAGTTATTGTATTGACCGAATTTCTCTTTCAGTATGCCGATTAATTCGTTTTTTTCCTGCTTTGTCATGGTAAAGCTTTTTAATTATTTATGAACAGTGATCAATGAATGAGCACTTTGGTATCTACGGAAATGGATGGACTCATGGTGGAGGCCATAAAAACACTCTTCAGGTAAGCTCCCTTTGAGGAGGAAGGCTTTGCCCTCATGATTGCATTCAGGAACTCTTGGCTGTTTTCGTTGATTTTTTCTGGAGAGAAACTAACCCTTCCAATGGAGGCATGAACGATACCAGCTTTATCCACTTTAAAGGCAACCTTACCCGCTTTTACATCGTTAACAGCTTCTGTTACGTTATTGGTTACAGTACCTGTTTTGGGATTAGGCATGAGGTTACGAGGACCTAACACCTTACCAAGCTTACCGATTTTAGGCATTACAGAAGGTGTAGCGATAATTACATCGATATCAGTCCAACCGCTTTCGATTTTTTGTATGAACTCATCAAGTCCAACATAGTCGGCGCCCGCTGCCTTTGCTTCAGCTTCTTTATCAGGAGTACAAAGCACAAGAACTTTCTTGGTCTTTCCAGTTCCATGAGGAAGTGTTACTGTTCCGCGAACAAGCTGGTCGGCCTTTTTAGGGTCAACACCCAACTTGATGTGCAGGTCTACAGAACTATCGAATTTTGTACAATTTATTTCCTTAACAAGACTTGATGCTTCAGCTAGTGAATATGTTTTATTGGCATCCACTTTGCCGGCAATTGCTTTTCTCTTTTTTGTGATTCCCATCTTAATTTTTTTTAAGGTGTGAAGAATTAATTTTCCCAAGGCGCTTTGCCATCAACAGTGATGCCCATGCTGCGTGCTGTTCCAGCAACCATTCGCATGGCGCTTTCGTCAGTAAAACAGTTCAAGTCAGACATCTTATCTTTAGCAATGGCCTCAATTTGGGGCCAGGTTACCTTACCAACCTTAACGCGATTGGGTTCCTTCGAACCACTTTGGAGTTTGGTGGCCTCAAGCAACTGAACAGCTGCCGGAGGAGTCTTGATGATGAAGTCGAATGATTTGTCTGTGTAAACAGTAATCAAAACAGGCAATACCTTCCCTATTTTGTCTTGGGTTCTTGCATTATACTGTTTGCAGAACTCCATGATGTTAACACCTTTGGAACCGAGTGCAGGTCCAACAGGAGGTGCAGGGTTGGCTTGGCCGCCTTTGACCTGCAACTTTACATAGCCTGAAATTTCTTTAGCCATAGTTTATTTTTTTTTGGTGATAGCGTTTTGAATTTGTCAAAACTTCCAAATCCATTCAAAAAAAAGCTTTTGAATGGGGGTGCAAATGTAATCCTTTTTTTTATAGCAGGCGAAAAAATTGAAAAAAGTTGATTTGTCGTCCATTTATTGCACTTTCCTTCTATTTATAACACAGAAAAAATTTTAATAACAAAAAAGAGTGCTTATTGTTAAAAAAAATGGTCAGCAAAAAATATTATTGAAAATTTATTGCTAAATTTCCCTTCAAATTACTAACCCCCCATTTAAAATCTTAAAACCATGGCATCAGCAAAAAAATCAGCCAAAAAACCAGCAAAAAAAGCGGCTCCTAAAAAAGCTGCCAAAAAGGTAGCCAAAAAGAGCAATAAAAAAGCTGCTCCAAAAAAAGCCGCAAAAAAGACTGTAAAAAAGGCAATATCCAAAAAAGCGGCCCCAAAAAAATCCGTAAAGAAGGCAGCAAAAAAAGCGGCTCCTAAAAAAGCAGCAAAGAAAGTAGTAAAGAAAGCAGCTCCTAAAAAAGCAGCAAAGAAACCTGCAGCAAAAAAAGCAGCGCCTAGAAAAGCTGCAACAAAACCAGCTGTTAAAAAAGCGGCTTTTAAAAAAGCAACTCCAAAACCAGCAGTAAAAGCAGCAAGTAAACCAGCACCGAAGAAAGCAGCCCCAAAAAAGAAAGCTAAAAAAGCAAGTGCCCCTAAAGCCGCAGCTCCAATTGTAATGCCAACCCCAGCAGCAATTGAACCCACACAGGAAAATCATTCACATGATGAATCCTCAAATGGCGGCACCACTAATTAAATAGTAGTGAATACATCAAATAAAAAAAGGTAGCAATTGCTACCTTTTTTATTATCTACTTTTTTTCTTAAGAAATTTTTTCGACCTGCATATAATTGAGCTCCACAGGTGTAGATCTTCCAAAGATCTTAACCGTTACCTTGAGTTTCTTCTTTTCATCATTTACCTCTTCAATTACACCGTTGAAGTCGTTGAATGGTCCGTCCACTATCTTGATGGTTTCACCAATGATAAACGGTTCACTCATAGTAAGTCCGCCAGCTTCATTCATCTCATCCATCTTGCCGAGCATCTTGTTCACCTCGGATTTACGCAATGCAATTGGATTTTCCTTTCCAAGAAAATGAATAACATTGGTTGTATTTTTAATTGCTGCAATAATATCATCGTGGAGTTTGCCTCCAACACATTCAATCATTACATAGCCAGGATAAAAGTTGCGTTCACGCATCACTTTTTTCCCGTTCTGCACCTTATACACTTTTTCTACAGGTAGAAAAATTTGTTTGATTACATTATCCCAGTGGTTACGTAGAATATCCTTATCCAGGTATTCCTTGATCTTCCGTTCCTTGCCACTGATTACCCTCAGCACATACCATTTTGATTCCTCTTGAATTGTTGTATTGGTTTCCATTACTTGAACAATGAATAGATGAATTTAAGAACTGAGCTACTTCCAAGATCAAGCACCCAAACAATGGCGGTGATGATGACGGTTGCTACCAACACAATCATGGTTGACTGTTGGAGCTGTTGCCAGTTTGGCCAGGTCACTTTTTCAGTAAGTTCCTTATAAGAGTCTTTGAAATATGTTTGTATTTTGTTCATGTGCAAGGTTTGTATGCTAAATTTCGATAACTAAGTTAATCAAACTTTCATTGGCACGGGCACTAGGATTCGAACCCAGATCAAAGGTTTTGGAGACCTCTATTCTACCATTGAACTATGCCCGTATTGCAAAAAAATGGTTTATCCATTTAGTAAGAAAGTACCCGGATGGGTATCCAGGTACTTTTCTTTTATGCTTTACATTCGATCATCATTTGACCGTAATCAATGCTTATTTCAGGATTTCAGTAACCTGGCCTGCGCCTACTGTACGTCCACCTTCACGAATCGCAAACTTCAAACCTTTTTCCATTGCGATTGGTTGGATGAGTTTTACAGTTATGCTGGTATTGTCACCAGGCATAACCATTTCTGTACCTTCTGGAAGTTCACACTCTCCAGTAACGTCTGTAGTACGGAAATAGAACTGAGGGCGGTATTTGTTGAAAAATGGAGTGTGACGTCCACCTTCATCCTTGCTCAATACGTATACTTCACCTTTGAAATCAGAGTGTGGAGTTATTGAACCTGGCTTACAAATTACCATTCCACGACGGATCTGGCTCTTCTCAATACCACGCAACAATATACCTGCATTATCTCCTGCTTCACCTTCGTCAAGTAGTTTACGGAACATCTCAACACCAGTACACGTTGAAGTTAATTTATCGGTCATCATACCAACGATTTCAACACCTTCACCAACCTTAATCCTTCCACGCTCGATACGTCCTGTTGCAACTGTACCACGACCTGTGATCGTAAATACGTCTTCAACTGACATCAAGAAAGGAAGATCAACCGGACGAGGAGGAAGTGGAATGTATGAGTCAACAGCATCCATCAATTCATTGATATGCCCAACCCATTTTTCTTCACCAGCCAAAGCACCGGTAGCAGAACCCTTGATGATTGGTGTAGCATCACCATCGAAACCACGCTTTGTAAGTTCTTCGCGGATCTCCATTTCAACAAGTTCAAGCAATTCAGGATCATCAACCAAGTCAACCTTGTTCATGAAAACAACAATACGAGGAACACCAACCTGATGTGCAAGAAGGATGTGCTCTTTTGTTTGTGGCATAGGTCCGTCTGTAGCAGCAACCACTAGAATCGCTCCGTCCATTTGGGCAGCACCTGTAATCATGTTCTTGATATAGTCAGCGTGGCCTGGGCAATCTACGTGTGCGTAGTGACGAGAGTCAGTCTCGTACTCAACGTGCGCCGTATTAATGGTAATACCCCTTTCTTTTTCTTCAGGAGCACCATCAATTTCGTCATACTTTTTTGCTTGAGCAAGACCTCTTTTAGAAAGAATCTCTGTGATTGCAGCAGTAAGTGTGGTTTTACCATGGTCAACGTGACCAATCGTACCAATGTTTACGTGGGGTTTAACCCGCTTGAAAGTCTCTTTAGACATTGTTATGCGTTTTTATTTGTTTTTACTTGGTTTACCTATTGAAACGGCGGCAAAGTTAACTCACTTTGGGTCGAATAAAAAAAGTTTTTTTCTCATTTTTTTGCGGTTGTATCCCAATGCTCTTAAATTGAGTCCATTGGGAATACAACTTTACTGGGTAACAAAACGAAAAAAGATTCAAAAAATGAGATGAAGACTGGATTGAGTTGATTAGTGGAAAGCTGAACCCCAGATACTTTTCCCTCACCCTCAGCGGCCATCATTAAGGAATTGAACTGAAATGGGGAATTGAACCCCCAGATGCTGGCTCCTTCGTCTACTTCATTGGTTGAGAAAGCATGGAGGGCCGTTATTGGGAATTGAACCCCAGATGCTCGCTCCTTTGTCTACTTCGTTGATTGAGAGAACAGGGAGAGCCGTTATGGGGAATTGAACCCCAGATGCTCGCTCCTTTGTCTACTTCATTGGTTGAGAAAACAGGGAGAGCCGTTATGGGGAATTGAACCCCAGACCTCTTCCTTACCAAGGAAGTGCTCTACCACTGAGCTACAACGGCTGGAAACCACTGTTGCGGCATGCGAGCGGGAGACGAGGCTCGAACCCGCGACCTATAGCTTGGAAGGCTATCGCTCTACCAACTGAGCTACTCCCGC
>CANJEF010000064.1 GCA_947472965.1 Sphingobacteriales bacterium | reverse complement strand
TTGGGTCTTTGGAATCTGTCACGCGCATAAAGGAACACTGGATTTTTTCTTAGTGCAGGAACGTCAGGCGCTATGTTTGGAACAGCTACCATGTAAGCTGCATCTTGCACCAATACCCCAGTGTATCTATGATCAGGGTGATAGTCGGTAGGTCTGGGCGCAATTACCACATCAGCTTGCCAGTCCCTTATTTTTCTGATGATCTGAAGTCTTACTTCTACTGTTGGCAAAAGCAATCCATCATGGTTATCAAGTACATCGTAGGTTACGCCTACTCTTTTTGCTGATTCCTGTGTTTCCTTATACCTTCTTGCTGCTAATGGTTTTCCTTGCATTTCATGGTGACCAGCATCACCATTGGTGACAGCTAGAAACTTAACGGCATGTCCCATACTTGCAAACAAGGCAGCAGTTCCGGCAGCATCTCCATCCGGATCATCAGGGTGTGCACCAATAACAATGATTCTTGATTTAGTGGCTGTGGTTTGGCCATAGCTTAGTTGGGTAAAAAAGGCGATCATTAACAATAGGGGTAGCAATGTTTTAATGAATTTCATCTTGGCAGTTTTTTGTGATTATTAAGGTACGGTAAAATTTAACTAAATCAAGATTGATATTTAATAACAGTGAAATTTAATTACTTGATTCTATCTGTCATTTAACTATTCTCGATTTGGTATTCCTGTAGGATGTTTTTTCAATGCGAAACCAGCAGCACCAATGGCTCCAGCCAAATCACCAAAAGTTGCTTTCACAATCCGGGTTTTGTTTCCTCCTGCTCTCCATTCATATTGATCCATGAATATCCCCAGGGGCTCGAATAGTGCTTGTCCGGCTTCAGTGATACCTCCACCAAGCGATATAATTTCGGGGGAAAGTATATTTGTAATGGATGCCAATCCTAGAGCAAGTTGTTTTATTGATTTCAGCCATACTGCTTTTGCAAAACCATCACCTTGATGATAGGCATTCAACAGCTCATGTGTAGAAGAAAATTTTCCGTTGCTGCGTTTTTCAATGGTACAATTTCCGATACATTCTTCAAGGCTTCCGGGCATTCCGGTAACGTCAGCATCACCTTCATAGTCTACCACCATATGACCAATATGTCCGGCTTTGTTAAAAGCACCTTGGTATGGTTTTCCATCAATTAAGATAGCACCTCCTACTCCGGTACCTAAAGTAAGCATTACAGCATGTTTGACATTCTTGCAAGATCCAAAACTTGCTTCCGCCATCATGGCTGCTACTGCGTCGTTGATTACCCATGTTGGATGCTTCAATTGTTTGCCCCAGTTGAAATTTTCAATTCCCTGCAATCGTCCGGGCATGTGTGCAATACACTCGTTTTGTTCATCAGGAAGCCCTGGCGCCGAAATGCCAATAGTTACTTCATCACTATCTAAAGATTTTTTTATCGACTGTACCATTTCCGCGATGGTATGTTTCCAAGTTGCATCATCTCCATCTTGGGTTGGTTGATACAACTGATGTAGAAGATTACCATCAGGGTCGATGGCAACCGCTTTGATTCTGGTTCCTCCGAGGTCGATGCCTATTGCTTTCATTGTTTTTGCAGTTGATTGAAATTATGGAAAATTATCGAAGGAATTCTAGCTAGTGTATTTGAATTTTATATTCCAATTGGTCATCTTGGTAATCAATATTGATAATCTTTTCCCGAATCGGTATATTTATGATTCAAAGAAATAATATGAAAGAACAAAATTTAAAGAACCATGCCCAAATGGTACCGGGGTTTCATTATGTAACCTTGCCTGTTTTGCTGTTCGTGCTTATTGGCTCATTTGTAAATCTTGCAAAATCTGATGATTCGAATTGTTTAATGGCATCACTTTTTTGCCTGCTTTCATTTGCATTAATTATGTTGTCGTGGTATGTAAGAAGTTTTGCCTTGCGTGCGCAGGACAGGGCTATTAGAGCCGAAGAAAATTTCAGACACTTTATTCTCACTGGCGTACCCTTGCCAACAGGATTAAGGATATCACAAATTATTGCTCTTCGGTTTTCATCTGATGCTGAACTACCTGCACTTAGTCAAAAGGCAGTTTCTGAAAACCTATCTAGTAAGCAAATTAAGGAGTCCATATCAACTTGGCGTGGCGACTATTACAGGGTTTAATTTTAATTACCTACTAAATTTTCAATAAGGTGAAATTTTATATAAGTATTTTCATTTCTACATTTTGTTTGTTTGTTGGATCTGTTCTTGCACAACAAAAAACAACTGAACAGTGGGAGTCGATGTTCAATGGGAAGGACCTTTCCAATTGGACAGTGAAAGTCAGAAATCATCCCGTTGGTGAAAATTTCGGCAATACGTTTCGTGTAGTAGATGGAAAGATTGTTGTGCGTTATGATGCATACGATAAATTCGACGAACGATTTGGACATCTTTTTTATAACAAGTCTTTCAGTTATTATCGTATTCGACTAGAGTATCGTTTTGTTGGTGAACAGGCAAAAGAGGGACCTGGTTGGGCATACAGAAATAGTGGCATCATGGTACATGGACAAACTCCTCAAAGTATGGGATTGAATCAGGATTTTCCTGTATCTATTGAAGTTCAATTGCTTGGTGGAAATGGAAAAGAAAAAAGAACGACTTGTAATCTTTGTACACCAGGAACCAACGTTGAGATGAATGGTAAATTATTTACGCCACATTGTATTAATTCAAATTCAGAAACATACCATGGAGATCAATGGGTAACTGCTGAGGTGCTTGTATTAGGTGATTCATTGATTAGGCATTATGCTAATGAAATTGAAGTGTTGTCATATCAAAAACCGCAAGTGGGTGGGGGGAATGTTAGTGGTCAGGAACTGGAATTCGGTGCATCAGGACAATTATTAAGCAAGGGTACCATTTCATTGCAAAGTGAAAGCCATCCTGTAGAATTCAGGAAAGTTGAGATTTTAAATTTGGAGGGATGTATGGATCCTAAGGCAATAAATTATAAATCATATTATGTAAAGTCGAATTCGGCTTCATGCAAATACAAGTGATTTTTATAAACAAAATTTTATTCGATTTGGCATGAAAAAATAGTTCATCTTAATTGTAATTTTCTGTCAATGCCTTTTTATTTCTGAGAGACTTCATTCACAAAATTTCAAAAGTGAAATAGACGCTTTTCAAAAAGCTGATCTTATTGCAGTGCCTGCAAGTGGGGGCATGATTTATTTTGGAAGTTCACCCTTCGAATTTGGAAAGATGCTAATGCTGCATTTCCGGGCTATCCTATTATCAACAGGGGGTTTGGAGGATCAACTTTACCATCAAACCCAGTATTTCACGCTGGCACTTTGAAAAGACTTTTACTGAGGCAAATACATTGATTAGAGCTTTTCTCTCATCAGAGCCGCATGCAACATTTCTTGATGTTCACAGCAGCTTGTTGAATCCTGACGGATCAGTTATGAACGATATTTTTCTTGCTGACAATTTGCATATGAATTCAAAGGGTTACAAAATATGGCAATCAATCATACAGCCTGTTTTACTGAAAGGAACTCCTTTATTTTAATGGTATGTTCAAGCAGATTGCCGGGAAACCTCTTTTTGTGTTTGTTATTGTATTATTGAGGGTTTCATATTTCAACATTGGGCTATTCCTCGACATGTTTTCCCTATTTCTTTCATTTGATATTAGCATTGCAATCCCAACTCCGATCAGTACTACGCCAGCCGTAAGAAACAATACATCGCTGGTTGAGCCATAAGTTGATACACCGATGCTGCTATTAAATTGAACCCCGGGGGCTAACATGCACCCCACTCCTCCAATGACAGTAAAAACACCCATTCCTCCATGGTTCCTTCCATTTCTATAACGTAAATCATTTTTATTGTCGGCATGATGTATAATATTGATTTGGGAAAAAAGTGAAATCGAAAAAAGCATTAAGCCTCCCAAAAGAAATAATGACCTCATGTAATTTTAATTCAGGACTCAAAAATATTGAAACCCTGAACCAGGAAAATGATGTGTATCATTTTCAGATATGATACTTATAAAGCTAGTAAAGTAAAAATGCCTTAACGATTGCAGCTGTTTTTTCTGGATTTTCTTCCATAGGTGTATGGCCCGTATTTTTAAGTATTTCAAGTTTGCTTTCCTTGATCCCTTTTTGAAATAGGTATGCGTTGTCTACTGAAATCAATTCATCGTTCTCACCCCAGATAATCAATGTTGGTGTGTTTATTTTATTAATCTTATCTGTATTTTGATTAACCCTATTTTTGAAAATTGAAAGAGCTGCCCTTCTATTACCCTCACAAATGGTAAGGTCATGGAATCGGGTTATAAGCTTTTCTGTTATTTTACTTTGATCTACAAAAATTGTCTCGAGACTTTTTCTAACTAAAAATGTTGGTGTTATATAAAGCAACAAGTTATTTATTACGGGCATCGAGGCAATTGTAAATCCAAGAGAGCCTTTACCTTTCCTACCCTGAAATCCAACCGAATTAATTAAAATCAATTTATTTATTTTTTCTGGATGGTCAGCTGTATAATTCCAGGCAATCCCCCCACCCATAGAATTTCCTGCAATAATGCATTGTTTGATATTTAATTTCAGCAGAAATGAATCCAGAAATGATTCGTAGTAATCTGTGCCATATATATTTTGTGGATTTGGACCCGTAAGACCGAATGCAGGAAGGTCCATGCTTATGAGTCTCTTTTCGCCTTTCATCAAAATAACAAGGCTATCCCAGGTATTCAAGGAAGCGGACATCCCATGTAGAAGTACAATTGGGATACTATCATTCATATTCCCTTCATCACGGTAGTGAACTTCCATTCCCATCAATGGCAAGAATCTGGAAGATTCATTTGTATATATTTTTTTTAAATTTTCTCTTGGAATGTCTTTTTCAAAAAATACCAAGAACAGAAGCAGTGCTATTGCAAAAACCGGAATCAATATGTATTTGATGAAAGCTCTAATTATTTTCATTTCAATTCTTTTAATTCAGAGAGGTTCATTTTTTCTGTGGGATTCATGATATAGGTAAGCATTGATCCATCTTTATATAGTTCTACGATTCTGAATCCCTTATATGTTGTTCCCCAGCTACCACCAATATGGCTATCAAATAGATAAGGAATTCCATCTTTCCATTTGATTCCGTCTTGGTCGTGCTCGTGTCCGTGAAATACACCCTTGATATTTTTATATTTTTTTACCAGATCCTGATATTCTATCGAATTCACTGCGTTATCAGTCCATTTGATTGGAGGGATGTGTAGAAAAAGAAAAAGGTTTTCAGTGGTTTTATACTTTTCCAAGTTCGACGACAGCCATTGCATATCGGGTGGAAGGTATTCACCCTTTTCGTTGGAAGTGTTTCCAAATAGTAGTACATGATCATTTAGGACTACGTCAAAGTTCAAGGGCATTTTCCAGGTATTTTCCCAAAGTTCAGGTGTTGCAATATCATGGTTCCCTTTTGTAACGTAATAAGGGAATTTTAAATTATCAAGTGACTTTTTTGCTTCTCCAAGGAAGTCGACATTATCATGTATGATATCGCCATTCATCACACCAAAATCGAATGGCTTTGATATGTGCTGATTATTTACATGGCCAATGGCTATGTCATAGAATTCCTGGTAGTTGGTGTTGGGTTGACCAAAATGTCCGTCAGACAAAACAACAAAGCGAAGAGCTAGTTTCCTTTTTTCAAATGGACTCAGGTCAGAGGTAAGAATTGTTTTTCCATTGATCAATAAAAAGCCAACAGATAAATTCCTGATAAAGTGCCGACGGTTCATGATGTATAAGCTTTTGAATACCTATTCAAGATACATCAAGAAAGCATTATTCCATAAAAGTTATTAGTATCAATTGGCAAATACTTTTTTGAGCAATTCGGTTGTTCTTGCAACAGGGTCTTTTCGGATATTTTTCTCTTCAACTGCAATTTGGGTGAAAACACCTTGCAATGCCCTTTCTGTTACATATGCGGTGAGATCTGGATTGATCTTTTGCATACTGAATTTATTATAGGTATTAACCATGGTTGCCCAGTATTTTGTTGCGCCCACTTTTTCTAAGGAACTTTCAATAATCGGCCTGAAGGCTGTTGTAAGTGCAGTTGTTGTATTGCCTCTCAAGTAACCCGTTGCGGCAGTATCCGCACCTTTAAGAATACCCACTGCATCTTGTACAGACATTTTTTTAATTGCATTCACAAATATCGGGGCTGCTTCTTTGCAGGCTTCTTCCGCCCCACGGTTCATTGTTAGAATCGCATCGTCAACCTGTTTCCCAAATCCAACGCTTCGCAATGTTTTTTCTATCTTTTGTGCATCTGGAGGCAGTACTATTTTAAGCAAATCATTTCCAAAAAATCCATTCTCTTTTGATAGCATGGAGGTTCCTTTTTCTGTTCCAACAGTCAGGGCCTCTTTCAATCCGGCTATGATTTCATCATTACCCAGTCCAATAGGTTTTCCGGAAACAGCATCCTTGGCCTTATTAAGGAGTCCTTTTAAATTTTGGGCTTGAGAGTTGTTAATGATAAAAAGAGAAGTAACAATAAGGAGAACGTATTTCATGGTAAGTTGATTGATCAACTGTAAAATTAGATTAATAACTGTTAAGGAAAAATAAAGGAATGCTAAAGGGGAAATAATTGTCCGAATTCCGTGATGTGAAAACCTTTTTCAAGGATCAATTTATGTTCAGCGGAGTTCTTATCTAAAGCAGGATTGCTGTGATTTAGATGAATAAACCATATCTTGTTTTTTTCTTTTTCATCCAATGCCTTGAATAGCTCAATACTTTCGCTGATGAGTG
>CANJEF010000063.1 GCA_947472965.1 Sphingobacteriales bacterium | reverse complement strand
TGTGCCTTCGGCACTGACTCATTCGCACCACCCCTCCTGGCCAGGAGGGGAATCTTTTTGTTGGCTCACACTAAAAAAGTTTACAGGTTAAGTAATTAATTCTAAATCAGGTTTACAAGATTCCCATCCCTGTCCAGGTGGTTCATCCTAACATCGAGCGAAGCGAGATGTCGGGATGAAACACCTGTCCTGGAGGGGAATCTTTTGTTTGTATTTTAATAACACAACACGCTATTTAAAAAATCAAGTGCGCTAACCAATTTCAAGACTTATCAATAAAAGATTATGAGAAGGCATCTCTTTGTAAATGCTTCTCTTTCCTCAAAAAATTAAAATGTAAATTGCCTGCGATGCAAAGACTCATAAATACAAAGGGGCTAACGGAAGAGCAAGTAATTAAAAGTCGTGAAATGCACGGCAACAATTCTTTTGAAATCAAGGAAGACCGATTGCTGAAGGAGGTACTGAAGGAAGTGGTGCTTGAGCCGATGTTTATTTTATTGATGGCTGCCTGCATCGTTTATTTTGTAGTGGCACAGTATCAGGAAGGGATTATTATGTTGATTTCCATCTTCATTGTAGCAGGCATATCCCTTTTTCAAGAATACCGAAGTAAAAATGCTGTTCAGGCATTGAAGAAATTATCAGCTCCCAATGCAACCGTTTTTCGCAACCGCGAGATTACCCAAATTCCAACGGATGAAATTGTTGTGGGCGACTTATTGATGCTTGAAGAAGGGGAAGTGGTAGCCGCCGATGGAATAATTTTTTCTGCAAATGATTTTTCTCTCAATGAATCCATCCTCACCGGAGAATCATTTCACGTTGTGAAGTCTGCTAATAATAAAGACAGTGTATACAGAGGAACCTTGGTTACCAGTGGAAGTGCTTTCATTGAAGTGAATGCAGTAGGGCTGAAAACAATGTTCGGACAAATTGGAGTGTCACTCAAGGAAATTATTGTGGCGAAAACCCCACTGCAAATTCAAATCAGGTCGTTTGTAAGAAACATGGTTTGGATTGGTGCTGCAGCTTTTATAATTGTGATTGGCTTCAATTATTTTAAGTCGGGTGATTTTATTCAATCCTTTTTACAAGGACTTACCCTTGCAATGAGTATACTTCCGGAAGAAATTCCTGTTGCATTCAGCACCTTTCAAGCATTGGGTGCATTTCGTTTGCTTCGCAACAACATCATTGTGAAGCAACCGCAGTATGTTGAAACACTAGGATCCGCAACGGTTATTTGTGTTGATAAAACAGGCACGCTCACGCAAAATAAAATGCAAATCGAATCTGTGTATGATTTCGCCACAAAAAAATCCTTTTCAATAGATCAGAACGAACTGTTGCCTCCCGAGTTAATAGCTTACGCTATGTGGAGCAGCGAAACGAATCCATTTGATCCGATGGAAAAGGCCATTCATGCATTGTATGAAAAAGTTGCTGTGGTTGATATGCGAAAAATATTCAAGCAGGTGCATGAATATCCGATTGGTGGAAAGCCTCCAAAAATGACACATGTTTTTAAAAGTGATAGCGGTGAAGTTATAATTGCAGTGAAGGGTGCTGTTGAAGGAATCCTCAAACAAAGCAATCTTTCAATTATTGATATGCAATTGATTGAAGAAGAGTCGGCTTCTTATTCACGAAAAGGGTATCGTGTATTGGGTGTTGGTAAAGCAACATGGGCCAATGAAAATTGGCCTGCAACACAAGAGGAATTTTCATTTGAATTTCTAGGATTGATTGCATTCCAAGATCCCCCGAAAGAGAGAATAACCGAAACCATCAAAACTTTCAAACAAGCTGGAATATCAGTAAAAATGATTACTGGTGATCATGTTGAAACGGCCCTGGCCATTGCTAGGCAAATACAACTTGATCACCGTGATCATATTCTAACAGGCGATCAAATCATTCATCTTACCAAAGAAGAGTTGCAGGAACAGGTGCGACAGGTTGATATTTTTGCCAGGATGTTTCCTGAAGCGAAACTGAAGGTTGTTGATGCACTTAAGGAAAATGGGGAAGTGGTGGCGATGACGGGTGATGGGGTAAATGATGGACCAGCGCTAAAAGCCGCGCATATCGGGATAGCCATGGGCTTACGCGGAAGTGGCGTTGCAAAAAGTGCAGCTTCCCTTATTCTTTCTGATGATGACCTTTCGCACATGACAGATGCTGTTGCACTGGGAAGAAAGATTTATGATAATTTGAAAAAAGCCATTCAATATATTGTTTCCATTCACATTCCAATTATTCTTATCGTATTACTTCCATTATTATTGATGTGGAAATTGAAATTGATCTTTTCTCCTGTGCATGTTATTTTTCTTGAGCTTATCATGGGACCAACCTGTTCAATCATTTATGAAAATGAACCCATGGAGCCGGGTACAATGCAAAGGTCTCCAAGAAAGCCAGAAGCTACGTTCCTTTCATTGAAGCAATTGATGGTGAGTATTGTTCAGGGACTGATGATTACCGGGGCCTGTTTGGGAATTGGGTACTATTATATCCAACAAGGAGCTAATGATACTACTGTGCGAACGGTTATTTTCATCACACTGTTATTCAGCAATATCTTTCTTACGCTAGTAAACCGCTCTTTTGTTCATTCAATTTTCAAAACCATTCGCTATAAGAATAACCTCATACCAATTATCATTTCTGTCACATTGCTTTTCATCGCCGCTTCAATTTATGTTCCTTTTATCCGGGATATCTTTTTGTTGACAACAATCTCTGTTAGTTCAATCGTTAGTTGTGCCTTGGTTGCGATGGTCGGCACCTTGTGGATTGAACCCTGGAAAATTGCCAGGCGTAGTCTTACCCGTAATTAGCAATAACGCTGAGAACTGTCTTTTTCCATTCCCTACCTTATTAACCCCGGGGGAGATAAACTGCTTTTTGCCAAGTACTTTAAAAATAATACTACTATGTAATGCATAGTATTGTAAAATTCCCTATTTTTGTCTTGTCATTCGAGTGTAAACAGATAAAATCGTTCCATGAACATAGAGAATACGCAAAGCCAGATGCGAAAAGGGGTGCTGGAATTCTGCATTTTGTCCATCATCAAAA
Organism: Sphingobacteriales bacterium; assembly: GCA_947472965.1. Next base: position 3,761 of record CANJEF010000063.1, on the reverse strand, counting down.
GGGGTGAGGCCTATCCCAGTGACATCATCGAAGAGATGAAGTCGGCCAACTTATCCATTTTGGAAGGCACGCTATACCCCTTGCTTACCCGGTTGAAAAATGCCGACCTGCTTTCCTACCGTTGGGTAGAAAGTTCTGGAGGTCCTCCCAGAAAATATTTTACCCTCACAGAAAAAGGGGCTGAATTTTATGCAGTCCTTGAAAGTACCTGGAAAGAAATGACTGGGGCGGTAGATCGGGTTACCAACAAAAAAGAGATAATGGAGCAGTTGAAGACTGTTGATGGGGAAGAGAAGCAGGATGAGGAATTCAACCCAGGAGAAGTGGAGAGTCAGGAATAAAATGATATCAGCATTCCAAAAATGAAAATCCGTTGTTTTTGAGATTTTTTTGAACTCTGCCGAAATGAAGAAAATTCCAAAAGCCTAAATTACCCGCAACACATATAATTAAAAGCATAACATCTCATAAAATGAAAAAAGTAATTAATATAAATTTCCAAGGACGTGTTATTCCAATTGAAGAAGAAGCGTATGAGGAATTGAAAAAATACGTGGAAAGTCTGAGAAATTATTTTGCCAATGAAGAAGGCAAGGAAGAGATCATCAACGATATTGAAAATCGCATCGCTGAGCTATTTTCTGAGAAAATGAAAAATGCAGCAGAGCCATTGATTACTGAAGCTGCTGTGGCTGCAATTATTGCAAGTATAGGCAGGCCTGAAGAGTTTGATGGCGATTCATTGGAATTTGGTTCAACAACTTCAACTTCCAATACAACATCAGAAAAAACGTCCAATCCATTTGAACCACGTGGATCCCTTTTCAGAAATGAGCAGGACAAGATATTGGGTGGTGTGTGTAGTGGATTAAGCGCTTATCTGCGCATTGATGCAACAATCGTAAGGGTGATATTTGCCTTGTTTACCTTGGGCGCATTCGGTACAGGCCTCTTGCTCTACATTATCCTTTGGGCAGTTCTTCCATCAAGAGCTGTTGAAAGTAAAATCAGTAGAAGATTATACAGGGATGCCGATCAGCGTGTGATTGCTGGAGTATGTAGTGGTATTGCAAAGTATTTCAACATCGCTGTGTGGATTCCAAGATTGGTTTTTGTTGTACCAGTTATTTTAGGCATTTTCAAAAGTGTTTCACACCTCTTTTTTATACCAGTCGTTTCAGTTTCTGGAACACTAACTCTCACCTATCTCATCCTCTGGGCTGTTGTTCCCAAAGCAGTTACGGCATCTGAAAAGATGGAAATGAAAGGAGAAAAAGTGGATCTGGAATCTATCAAGAATAAAGTGCAGGACGAACTGCAGGGGGTAAAGAACAATTTTTCTGCCAATGCTGATAAGTTAAAGAGTGATTTTTCACAGCGCGCTGGTGAAATGAAAAATGAAGCGGGCGAAGCTGCAAGAAGATTTACAGGCGAAGCCGGCCCAGTCTTGAAAAATACAGGTTCACGATTTGGTCACTTTATACTGACCCTGATCAAGGTGTTTTTCTTTTTCATCCTTAGTATTATCGCCTTTGCTTTGTTAATGGCCTCGTTTGGTTTGATTGCAGGAGGCGCTGTTGTGATGCCATTGAAAGATTTTATGCCTGATGGGAATTGGATACAGATCTATGCCTGGGGTACCTTGGTTTTTTTCTTGCTCGTTCCTGTTATTGCTTTGATATTATGGCTGGTTAGAATTATTGCCGGCAGTAAAAAGCGCAATCATTATATATCCTATTCGCTTGGAATATTATGGGTATTTGGTTGGGTGAGCGTCGTATTGCTTTTTGCATCCATTACAAAACAATTCAAGCGCTCCGGACAACTTCGCAGTGATGTTGTTATTGCTCAACCAAGCACTGGCAAAATGAGTGTTGAATTCAAAGACGCTGAAGGGAAATATTATCCGATGGATTTGAACTTTGATTTTGATGATAATGATGATGAATCAGAAGGTGTAATTCGACTTTCTTCCTCAGACGATAGCCTTTTAATTGGAAACATCAGTGTTCGCTTGGCTAAAAGCATTGATTCCAATTTTCATGTAAGCACCATCAAGAGATCCAGGGCAGCTTCTTCAAGAGATGCTGAGGAAATTGCTGAGCAAATATCATTCCCTGTTAGTCAGACTGATAGTATTTTAAGCGTACCACTTTCATTTCCGATTACAACCAAAACAAAATTCAGGAATCAGCATGTTCGGTTGGAAATTGAAGTGCCCGTTGGAAAAGAAATATTCATCAGCAATAGGGTTAATAACCTCATGTCTTACTCACTTCGTACCAACAAGGATGGATTAACTATTGATTGGGATGATTATAATGATGATAATTATTTATGGTATCCGGGTATTTGGTACATCATGACTGAGCGCGGGCTGGAAAAAAAATACAAAGACCAACAAGAAGATGTTGAGCCATACAAAAGAAAGAAAAAGAGAAATAAGCAAAAAGGCGATGGCGATCCACTTGAATTGAGAATAGAGAAGGAATTGGAAGAGCATACTGATATAAGCAAACGAAAAGTGGAATCTATTGACCAGGATATCGAATCAGTTAATACAAACTCCAATACCTACCAGGCTGGCAGGATCTTGTTTTCTGCGCTTTCCCTTCTTAGGGTTGGAAGATAACTTGTAAGCGGAACGAGATATTGTTTAATTAAACTGAATCAATTTTTATAAATACTTAAACAGGTGTTTTCGTTGGACTTGTTTCTGTCACTTTAATTCATGATTGTTACATTTACAAAAATGTAACAATCATGAAGCATATTTTATCCCTGCTATTTTCAATTTGCGTTTTCATTTCGGCACAATCGCAAAATGCCATCAGGTCCATATTACCGACTGATGTTTATTTGTGGCAACAAATACAAAACCCAAAAATCTCTCCAGACGGCAAATGGGTGCTCTATAACCTTTCAAAAGCCGATTCAGCTAAGGATGCCTTTTATTCTCGGCTTTATATGGTAAGCATCGATGGAAAGGAAACAATTTGCCTCACTGAACAAACCAAAAATCCAGGTGCTGCCAGTTGGAGTCCCGATGGAAAATATATCTCCTTTCTTACCATGCCAAAGGGTGATGGGAAAGCCAGTGAATACCGCCAGGTATTCGTGATGGACAGAAGGGGTGGTGAGCCAATGCAACTAACAGAAGTGAAAGGGGATATTGAATCTTATGCATGGAGCAACGATGGTAAACGATTGGTAATGGTGATCGGCGATCCAAGTACTGCGGATACTGCCAAGTCAAAAGTCAGAAAGCCTTATGAAATTGACCGCTACAAGTTCAAGCAGGATTATGAAGGGTACCTCGACAACAGAAAATCGCATCTCTACTCTTTTGATTTGTCTTCAAAAAAACTTGATACCCTTACCAGGGGGAAGTTCAATGAAACTGATGCATCATTCAGTCATGATGGTAATTCAATCGTATATGTAAGCAATGTTACGGCTGATCCTGACCGTAATTCCAATACTGACATTTTTCTGCTGGACCTGAAAAACAATAAAAAAATAACCCAACTCACCACCTTCAAGGGAACCAATAGCAGTCCCAAGTTCAGCGCCGACGATACACAAATTTCGTTTCTTCAAACAACGTTAGAGGATAATTTCAACATGTATGATCAGGCGCAGCTCTGCGTGTCAGATCTGAAAACTGGAAAAACTCAAATTCTTTCTGCATCCCTTGATAGGCCTATTGTAGCCTACGCATGGGCTGGAGATACAAAAATGATTTATGCCTTGGTGGAGGA
>CANJEF010000062.1 GCA_947472965.1 Sphingobacteriales bacterium | reverse complement strand
TTTCCTTTTTTCTGCACTGTAATGCAAAGGAACCGCCAATGAGACCTACACCGATGATTGCAATATTTTTCTTTTCGATTATCATTTTAATCATTCATTTCTTTTCTGTTGATTGATTTTTCGATTCGGGTAATGGCTTCTTCCAATACTTCTTTCTTGCTGCACAAACTCACCCTGATATACTGATCACCGGCATCACCAAAAATACCACCAGGAGTAATAAAGACGAACGACTCCCTGAGCAACTTATCGCTAAGTGTATACCCAGAATCATAACCAGCAGGTATGGACGCCCAAATAAACATTCCAACTTGATTCTCCGTGTAAGTACAACCAAGTAAGTTTAGCAATCTGCAAGCAACGGATTTTCGTTCAGCATATTGTAGATTTACTTTTTCAAACCAATCTGCTCCCAATTCCAATGCCTTTGCAGCTGCGAGTTGTACAGGAAGAAACATACCACTATCCATATTGCTTTTGAACCTAAGAATTGAATTGATATTTTCAGCAGATGCTACAATCATACCAACACGCCATCCAGCCATGTTGTGTGATTTGCTCAATGAGTTAAGTTCAATCACAACTTCCTTGGATTTGTCAAATTCAAATAGACTAGAAGGTTCATCATTTAAAATGAAGCTATATGGATTGTCGTGCACAACCATGATATTTTCACGCTTGGCAAATTCAATAATTTCCTGCAACAAATTTTTATCAGATAGTTGTCCGGTAGGCATGTGAGGATAATTCAGAAAAATCAACTTCACCCTTCCATGCGAAGTAGCGTTGAATTTTGTGATGCGTTCTTTCCAATCAGTAAGATCTGGATGCCACTGATGCTCAGCATCAAGCTTATACGACAACACCTCGCCACCAGCAAGTTTAACGGCACTTGCGTAGGTTGGATATCCGGGATTGGGAATCAAAGCAGCATCGCCTTCTTGAAGATAGGTCATACAAATATGCATGATCCCCTCTTTACTTCCAATCAACGGCAACACTTCCGAATCAGGATCAACATTTACATTGTACCATTTTTTATACCATCCCGATATGGCATTGCGCAAAATAGGCGACCCCTTGTAAGACTGGTAAGCATGCGTATTATCTCTGCCAGCAGCTTCTTGCAATGCTTCAACAACGGACGGATGTGGAGGAAGGTCTGGACTGCCTATTCCCAAATTGATAACAGCATGGCCTGCCTTGTTCAACCCCTCAATTTCCTTGAGCTTTGTTGAAAAGTAATACTCGCCTATGCCGTTTAACCTGGATGAAACTTCTATCATTTTTTACGTATTGAATTTCCCCTTTTTATAAATTCCCAAAACCCTGATTTCTTTTGTGATGGCTTTAATTTCTGAGAGTGCATGCTTGAACTGTTCTTCAGTTTCAAACTCCATATCAGCATGGAAACCATATTTAAATTGACTTCCTGCGAGAGGGAATGACTGTAGTTTACTCAGATTCACCCCTTGAGAAGCAATCACAGTGAGTACTTTAGCGAGGCTTCCCATCTTATGATCTGTCACAAAATTAATTGAAGCCTTATTCGCTCCCTCAATGACTATATGATGCTGCCCCAACACCAAAAAGCGGGTATAATTATTCTTTACATCATTGATTTTGGGAGAGATGATTTTTAGTTCAAACATCTCCGCAGCCAATTTACTTGCAATCGCTGCGATGTGCTTGCTCTTTTTACTATGAATTTTTTTTGCACTCAAAGCAGTGTCTTCCGTTTCAATCAATTTCCACGGATGCTTGTTTAAAAACCCAAGACATTGCTGCAAGGCCATGGGATGTGAATGTACTTCGGTGATGTCCTTAAGTTTAACCCCTGGATTCACCATCAAATGTTGATCAATTTGAAGATACACTTCACCCAAAACATGTAGGCTTGATTTTTGGAGAAGATTATAATTGGGCAAAATGCTGCCGGCAATAGAATTTTCAATTGCCATGATACCACCATTGGTCTTTTTTTTGTTTGTAGCCTTGCTGATGACTTCTGAAAAAGTTGCACATGGAAGGATCTCCACTTTAGGGCCATAAAATTTCCTGGCAGCCACTTGGTGGAAACTACCTTCAAAACCTTGAATAGCCACCGGAAGTGAAGTCTTAATTTTTACCTTCTCAATATTTGTCTTTTTCATACTGTTTTGACTGACTATTAAAAAAAAATCCCGGTAGTTATACCGGGATTCTTATGTTGATATGTTATTGTTATTTTTTCAACAAAGGCATCCCGTACCGCCGGTAAAATAGTAATAAAAATAAAAACGGGTTGACTTTGAGTTGCTCATAAAACAAATATAGGGATGTGATGGCTGTTAAACAAATTTTCTAATATTTATTTCTGGGGGCTACTCCTCCAGTTTCTGCGTCATTCATCCGAATTCTTCTTCCCTTAAATTTCTTTCCGTCGAGTGACTTAATCATTTGGTTAGCAGCACCTCCTTCAATTTCAACCCAGCTATTCATATCCTTCATATCGATTCGACCCAATACATCCTTGCTCAAATCACTCATGTCTAAAATAAATTGCAAGAAGCTAGCCTTGTAGAAACCATCCTTGGTTCCAAGATTCACAAATAATTTCTTGAATCCTGCAGTACTTCCGCTACTTGCACTTGGTCTTCGCTCAGCACCACCCTCCCTGCTATAGGAACTACGACCTTCCGATCTACTGATGCTGCGAGAATCCCCACGCGGTGAAGATTGTCTTTCTGGACGCCTATCATCTCTCATGTTGAGATCTGCAGCGTTTTCATAATATTGTAAGAAACGATCAAACTCGAGAGCAGCAACACGTTGAAGAATTTCTTCTTTGGTTACGTCCTCAAATTTTTCCTTTAACAACGGAATATAGGTTTCGTATTCACCATGACTAATATCTGCCTTTAGCAGTTTATCGATAAAATGGAAGAACTGTTTGCGACAAACATCCTTTCCAGATGGGATATCCATCTTGTGTAAACTGTTGTTGATTAGTTTTTCAATTTGTCTCAACCGGTATTGCTCCCTAGCAGTAACGAGAGAAACACAAACACCATTTTTACCTGCACGTCCTGTACGACCACTTCGGTGGGTGTATACTTCAACATCGTCTGGTAGTTCATAATTAATGACATGGGTAATATCCTTCACATCAATACCCCTTGCCGCAACATCAGTTGCAATCAGTAACTGGATGCTTTTCTCCCTGAACCTTCCCATCACCTTGTCACGTTGAACCTGGGTAAGGTCGCCATGCAAAGCTTCAATATCATATCCTTCACGGATCAAAGATTCAGTAATAGATTGTGCATCAGCCTTGGTACGGGTGAAAATAATACCATAGATACCAGGGTTGAAGTCAATGATGCGCTTGAGTGTTTGGTAACGATTTACGCCAGAAGTAACATAGTATTGGTGATCAATGTTGACATTAGCCGCATTCATCTTGCCAATGGTAATTTCATGGGGTTTTTCCATGTATCGTTTGCTCACCTGCCTAACTTCAGGAGGCATGGTTGCGCTAAATAGCCATATACTCTTTCTATTTGGTGAATTCTTTAGGATGAACTCGATATCATCCCTAAATCCCATATTAAGCATCTCATCCGCTTCATCTAATACGATGTATTCGATGTTTTGCAAGTCGATTGCCTTTCTTTCAATAAGGTCGATTAGCCTACCTGGAGTAGCAACAACAACTTGAGCACCCTGGCGCAAGTCCCTGATTTGCTGCGAGATAGAAGATCCTCCATATACGGCAACCATCTTAATACCCTTTTTGAACCGACCAAAATTCATCAGGTCTTTTGTGATTTGCATACACAATTCACGTGTTGGACAAACCATTAATGCCACGGGGGTCTTTGCTTTTGCATCAACCAATTGTAACAGAGGCAATCCAAAAGCGGCCGTTTTGCCGGTACCCGTTTGGGCTAATCCAACAAAATCTTTTGTTCCGCTCAATAATATAGGTATAGCCTGCTCCTGTATAGGTGTAGGTTCGGTAAATCCAAGTGCTTGTATGCCTTGTAATAAGATCTCTTCAATGCCTAGCGCTTCAAAACTCATAAAACTATTTTTGCAAAGGTAATCTATAAGCCTGACATAAGGGCCACATAGAAAAGATTGATTACCAATATTTTAAATAAAAAAAGTCATTCCGTAGAAACGGAACGACTTCAACGATTGCTTGCCATATGAAAAAATCTTACTTGGCTTGAGCCGCTGTATCAGCAGCAACAGCAGCAGCAGTATCAGTTGCAGTAGTGTCAACTGGTGCAGCAGCAGCAGTATCAACAACAGCAGCAGCTGTGTCAGTAGTTGCAGCAGAATCAGAACCTCCGCAAGAAGCGAGAGCAGCCATAGCGATGATTACGAATAACTTTTTCATTCTTGAATTTTTTGATGTTAAAATTGAATAATTATGAATTAATACGCAAAGTAAATGAATGTAACCCAATTTTTAAAAGTTTATTTTGTTCTTTTGTGGGTTACTAACAAGGTACAAGTAGTATTAAATAGTCAATAGTGAGCATAACCGAACAGGAAAAAACGCTTTTAAAGGCAATTGGAGACAACGATAAGGATGCAATTGAGTCTATATATAAAGAACACTATGGACTTATTCAGCACTTGGTTGTATACAATAATGGGACTGAGGACGATGCAAGGGATGTTTTCCAAGAGGCTGTGATGGTTCTCTACGAGAAGGCTAAATCTCCTGAATTCGAACTGACTTGCCAAATAAAGACCTATCTCTACTCCGTTAGCAGGAGATTGTGGCTTAAGAAGCTGCAACATGCTAGAAGAATAGAGACCCAAATAGAAAATTTTGACCATATAGTTCCTGTTGAAGAAGATTTAGAAGAACATGAAAAGCTAACAAACCAATACCTCATCATGCGTACTGCAATGGGAAAAATTGGTGAACCCTGCAAGAGTTTGATTGAAGCTTTTTATGTTCATCAAAAAAACATGAGTGAAATAGCTGGCTTTTTCGGTTATACCAACGCCGACAATGCCAAAAACCAAAAATATAAATGCCTCGTAAGGCTGAAGAAATTATTCTTTGCACAATATAAAAACGTATAAATGGAGCAATTTCAATTGACAGAGCTTGTTGAAAAATACCTCAAAGGTGAAATGACCCAGCAGGAAAAGCAAGAATTTGAGGAAATGCGTAGAACAAATGCTGAACTTGATCAAACGGTAGTAGAATATGCAACTTTTTTCGATCAAATAAGCAAATATGGAGAGATAAGAAGATTCAAATCCAATATCTACGATATTCATCAAAACCTGCAGGAAGATGGTGCAATTGCAGATTTAAAGATTAAAGCATCAGCAAAAATCATCAACTTATGGTCAAGGTACCGCCGTGTGATTGCGGTTGCGGCCTCGATTGCCAGTATTACTGCATTGTTTATTAGTGGTATGATCACTCTTTTTTCTCCCAAAGCACCGCTCAATGATATTGAAGAACTTAGGAGAAAGGTAAGCAGTCTGGAAAGACAGACCACTACCCAGCGCGCTGAATTAAGCAAATTTCAAAGTAAAATTGAGCCGGGCGTATCCGTGAAGTTCGGAGGCACCAGCTTCATGATTGATCCCAAAGGATACCTTATTACAAGTGCACACGTAATCAAAGATGCCAAAAAGGTTTATGTTCAAAACAAAGAAGGCGAAAATTTTCTTGCAGAAATCATTCATACAGACCCGATAACTGATCTTTCAATCCTAAAGATCAATGATCCGGATTTCAAAGCCTCCAAGGTTCTGCCCTATGGTTTTAAGAAATCATCAACTGAACTCTCAGAATCCCTCTTCACACTAGGATATCCAAAAGATGAAATCGTTTATAATGAAGGTTACCTTAGTGCTATGACAGGAATGAACGGAGATACCCTAGCTTGTCAAATCAGCATTTCAGCCAATCCAGGTAACAGTGGTGGCCCAGTCATCAATAAATACGGGGAAGTAATTGGAGTTTTAAATGCCAGACAAGCTTCAGCTAATGGAGTGGTGTTTGCAACAAAATCAAAAAACATCTTCGGTTTGATGCAAACCATTCGTGAAATGGATAACGATAACAATGTTAAAATCAACAATAAATCATCCATTAAAGGATTGAGCAGAAGTCAACAGGTTAAAAAGATTGAAGACCATGTTTATATGGTTAAGGTAGTTCTTGGTTAAGCAACTTCATGGAAAACAAACAAAACAAATAAGTCGGTGCAAGCCGACTTTTTTGTTTTAATTCCATAGTCCACTTGGATATTCCTTAGCATTCAATAGCATATCAATACTTTGTTTTACAGCAGGCGCATCTTCCTTGTAAGTTACTCCGAACCATATGGCGGTAGTTGGTATCACTTCAACTCTACCCCCAAATCTTTTGATGAATTGATCGGCTACAATTGGAATAAAAAATTCTGACTTCTGTTGATTTCCTTGCTCAATAAGAAATTCCTTAAATAAAATACTTGTGTACTCAAAAACGGAGCAATCAAAACACCAGAAGTTCATGGACACCATTGTATCAAGTTCCAAAAAATGGGGAGTATGACCATCATCAGCCATCACTTTATGATCAGAAACCTTAATATTTAGTCGCTCTCTCACATCAATAAGATTTCCCACTGCATTGATTGAACAGACCCCACGATTAACTGTCCCATGATCTGAAAGAGTTTGTCCGAGTTCATATGCAACAATTGCATAATGCTTAGGGGAACACTTGGTTGTAAGAAATCCGTGAGCCTTCACAAATGCATCAAACCCATAAAAATCATCAGCATTGATTACTGCAAAAGGTTCATGGATGAATTTTTCCGCACACAAAACGGCATGTGCTGT
>CANJEF010000061.1 GCA_947472965.1 Sphingobacteriales bacterium | reverse complement strand
GGTGAAATTCACTGTTATAAGTGATTCAATGAATGATCCTGATTATGACCTAAGATGATCAATCTGAATAAACACTAATAAGATATATTAGACAATGCACTTAGATTTGAGCTAGACTAACAATATAATTTTTCCCATAGGCCTTTGTGCATTTCGGACAATAAGGATAGTAGAAATATACCTTTTTGCTCTCCTTCCCTCTTGACTTCACAAATAATTGCATTTGTTGAATATAAGTCCCCATATTTTTATAGAATCCCTCAAAAACTTTTGTCAAGTACCATAAATATTTAATGACCTTTAAAAAAAGCATAAAGAGAAATACGAAAAATAAAGAATCAAAATCCCCCGAGCTTCGTCCTCACTCTTAAATTATAACTGATCAAGTTAAATGTTTTCACTTTATCTCAAAGTAAAATATGACTCGGAATTGTAAATGTTTATGTTGGGATAGCGCCCTATTTTAATATCATGGCATGCAGGAAACACATTAAATCTAATTAACTTAGATTACCCTAAGATCAATTTGATATGAAAAGAATATTTATCCTAATCAGCATTTGCATACTTACTGTTTTAAGCTCAAATAGTATTGCCCAATCGAAACATCCCAATATTGTCATCATCCTCGCAGATGATCAAGGATGGGGCGACCTTGAATACAATGGCAACAAAACTATTTCAACACCCAATATTAATAAGCTTTCGAAAGAAGGCATCATACTGAACAGGTTTTATGTAAGTCCTGTATGCTCTCCTACCCGTGCGGAATTCCTAACAGGGAGATATCATGTTCGCGGAAGCGTAAGTGGTACTTCCAGCGGTTTCGAAAGACTTGATCTCGATGAATCAACCATTGCAGAAGCATTCTCCAAAAATGGCTACTCAACGGGCATCTTCGGAAAATGGCATAATGGCGGACAAGCCCCCTATCATCCTAATACCAGAGGCTTCAGCGAATTCTATGGGTTTTGCGCAGGACATTGGGCTAACTATTTTAATCCAGTCCTCGAACACAACGGTGAGATTACAAAAGGTGAAGGCTTTATTACAGATGACCTTACTACACATGGAATTTCATTCATAGAAAAAAATCAACACAAACCCTTCTTTGCTTACTTCCCATTCAATACACCGCATAGCCCAATGCAAGTCCCAGATGAATACTGGAAGAAGTATAAAGACAGGACATTATCACAAAAAGGAACAGAAGTGCTAAAAGAAGATACTGAACATACCAAGGCTGCGTTGGCGATGACAGAAAACATTGATTGGAATGTTGGAAGAATTATGAAAAAATTAGAAGAGTTGAAAATGATGGAAAATACAATCGTCATTTACTTTTCAGATAATGGTCCAAACGGAAATAGGTGGAATAGTAATATGAAAGGAATAAAAGGAACAACAGATGAGGGTGGCGTAAGGTCGCCTTTTATCATTCAATGGAAAACCCATTTAACGGGAGGAAGGTCGATCGAGCAAATTACATCATCTACAGATATTTTTCCAACCTTGGTTGATATGACTGGCATTGAAAACAAGCAATCAAAGCCCTTTGATGGAATTAGCTTAAAAAAAATCTTACTTGAAGGCAAAGCGGATCAAAAATATGATAGGGTCATACCAAGTTATTGGTCGGGCAAAACCAGTATTAGAACAGAGCAATTCAGACTTGCCAATAACAATAGTTTGTATGACATGAAGAATGATCCTAATCAAATAAAGGATGTGAAAGCTGAATTTCCTGATCAATACGAAAAGCTTCTAAGTTGGAAAAAGGATTGGGAAAAAAATGTATTGAGCGAGATGCCAAAACAAGACAAAAGACCGTTTATAATTGGACATCCTTCAATGAAGTTAACCATCTTACCTTCATCAGAAGCCAATGGGAAAGGGAATATCATTCGCTCAAACAAACATCCCAACAGCAGTTATTTTAAACAATGGCGAAATTCTGAAGACGAAATAATATGGGATGTAGAGGTTGAAGAAAAGGGAACATTCGAAGTGGAATTATACTACGCTTGCAGTAAGGATAATGTGGGATCAACTGTGAAACTTGAATTTAATGGAAACAAGCTAATTGGAAAAATAAAAGAAGCAAATGAAAAAGAGTTGACTGGAATGGAACATGATAGGACACCAAGAGATGAGTCTTATACCAAAGATTTTATTCCGATGAAGCTAGGTAAGTTACAACTTGAAAAAGGGCAGGGACAACTTAGGTTAAATGCTGTATTATTAAAAAAAGCAGATGATCTTGAATTGAGTTTAATCACACTCAGAAAAATGAATTAAAAAAATTGGTGCTGAAAAATAAAAAACAATGCTCCAGATAGATATCCTATCACTGCTATCCAACTTACTTTTTTCAGATACCAAAAAAAATCTATCTTCTCCATCCCCATTACTGCAACCCCTGCTGCAGAGCCAATGATTAGGCATGATCCACCAGTCCCAGCACAATACGCCAGCAACTCCCAAAAATAATGATCGGTTGGATATACCTCAAGGCTATACATACTTTGCAAAGCTGCTACCAGCGGCACATTATCAAATACAGCAGAAAGAAAACCGATTCCGATTGCCACATTCTCAATACTTCCTAATGCACGCTCTAATTCGGTAGCCAGCAATGGAAGTATTTTGATAGCATCAAGTGACGCAATAGCCATCAAGATTCCAAAGAAAAAAAGAATACTCGGCGTATCTATTTTCCGAAGGGCATGACTCACGGATAACAATCCTTTTTCATCATCCCCTTTTCTGGCATGAATGATTTCGGTTAGCACCCATAAAATACCCAGACTCAACAACATTCCCATATAAGGAGGCAGGTGTGTGAGTGTTTTGAATACAGGAACAAATAACAAACCGCCAATTCCCATGAAAAAAATCAGATTCCTTTCTACATGACTTGCATTGAAATTGATTCTTTTCTCTGATACCAATTTAAGCTGGATATTCCCTTTGATCATGAACCCAATAATGATAGTGGGAATGACCATGCAAATTAAACTCGGTAGAAATGTTTGTATGACGATGTTAGCAGGAGATATTTGGTTTCCAATCCATAACATTGTAGTTGTTACGTCTCCAATCGGACTCCATGCCCCACCGGCATTGGCTGAAATAACAACCAACCCCAATAACAACCACTTTGTTTTCTTTTCTTCAATTAACTTTCCAACAATGGTTGCCATCACGATTGTTGTAGTAAGGTTATCTAAAACTGCTGAAAGAAAGAAAGTAACCGATGAAATCAACCAAATCAAATGACTCTTTTTTTCAGTCCTGATTTTATCAGTAATCAACTGAAACCCATCATGCGTATCCACAATTTCAACAATGGTCATAGCACCCAAAAGAAAAAACACAATTTCACTGACGGATGTTAAGTGGATGGAAAGTTCATGGACAACAAAATCCTTATCGGGTGCATTTAAGATGATAAAGGTCCAGCACACAACAGCTGTAATAAGTGCTGCTGCTGCCTTATTAATTCTCAAATATTGCTCAAAAATGATTGTAAGATACCCGATAATAAAAAAGCCAACTACCATGCTTGTCATATACCTAGATTATTTCAGCACGAAAGTAAGACTTAACCTTGATGTATGCATTGATTCAAATCAGTTTACTTCAGCTGTCCTGTTGACCATGCAATACCAATGAGGCTCTTGAAAAATTTGGTTTTCAGCTCATTCATTTTTTGCTGTGTTTCAAGCAGTTTGTTTTCCCGGGCATTCACTAAAAACATACTACTCTCGCCAATGGAAAATTTTACTTCTTCCGCCTTCAATAACAATTCCTGGTTGTTTGCATTTTGCTGAAATAAAAATGCCTGGGACTGAAGTGCAATAACTTCATTGTAAGAAGCCCTGACCTTGTTTTCAATTTCAAGCCTCGTTTGTTGTATGTACAGGTTTAAATCAGCGATTTTTATTTTTGCCATTGAATATTCTCCTCTTGACGCTCGCTGAAACAATGGCATACCAAGTTGAAAACCATATTTAAAATTATTTTCAAATAGAGGCTGATTAAATGGTTTCCCCAAAGCATATCCTTTATTCAAAAAATTATAGTTGAGATCAAGTGTAGGAAGCAGGTTTTGAAACTTATACCGCTTTTCCAAACCCAATACATCTTGCTTAATATCCAATGAAGTAAGTTTGGGATGAAGTTGAGAGGCCTGTGTCAATGATTCTTCTAATGAAGGAAGAGGGTAGTCCTTAATTGAAAACAATCTCCACGAAGAATCAGGTACAATATCTTCTGACAATTCAAAAGGCTGACCCGACGAAGACCAAAGAAAATTACTTAATAATAAGCGATGCTTCTGAAGCTCAAACCATGATTGAGCCTGCATGGAAAGAACATTTTGAATCTGCGATAATGCCTCAATTGTATCAATAGCAGCACGGTCACCAGAAATAAAGGAGCTTTTTACAAATTCAAATCGTTTGTTTGTCACATCAGCCAACTCAGAGACAATTCGATAGTTCTGATAAGATGATACCCATTTCCAATAGATATCTGCAGCATCATATAATAAATCATTGATGGTAAGAAGGCGTTCCTGCATGCTGTATTTCACCATCATTTTAGACTGTTGAACTGCAGCCCTTCTCTTATCATACAGTAAGCCCTTCAATAGGGGTATTGAAACCCCTGCATAAGTGCTTTTACCTGCAGTAAACATGGGATCCAACCGATCACCAACATTATTTTCAAAACCTCCTTTTAGGTCAATACCAAACCATGTTGGTATCTTTAATTCGGGGTTGGCGTAAGAAAAATAATTTTTTCCATCAAAAGTCTTTTTTTCATTTCGCATGTAAAAAGAAGGATCAAAAACACCACGGGAAGCCTGCAGGCTTGACTTGGCAAGTTCAACCTCAAGCCCTGCTTGCTTAAAAACAGGATGATAACTTCGGATTACATCCATTGTGTTTTCAAGTGAAAGTATTCTCTCCTGTGAGAATAAACATAAAGATGCCCCTGATAAGAATGCTAAGAGAAACAGTTTTTGTATGTAATTGAAATAGATCATTTTCCTTTCTTCAGAACTTCCTTCTCGCCAACATTTGATTGATAAAACTCTGGGGGGAAACCGTTGATTTGGCGCCATATCTCATACCAAATTCGCACATCCTTAAGCAAGGCAAATCCACGAACACCCGTTCCGACTTTTAGCTGCTTAGGCCAACTTTTTTCTTTCTCCTCAGGAACTATCAATATTCGGAACTTTCCGTTTTCAGATCTATTGGTTTCTACAGCAATAATTTCCCCTTGAAAGGTACCATAGCTTGAAGAAGGCCATCCGGAGAAAACAATTGCTGGAAACCCATCAAACACCAGGCGCACTTTTTGCTCTTTTTTCAACAATACCAAGTCCATTGGGTCTACATATATTTCGGCAGCGTAATCAATTTCATTTGGAACAATTTCTACCACCATATCACCTTCCTTTACGATTTCATTTATTCCTGCTCGTTTGGCTTTGATAACTTGTCCGTTTTGTGGTGCAAGGAGCCAACGTTGACTACCTCTAATTATATAGTTAGCAAGTTGATTGGTATTCTTGGCTACGTCCACATCTGTTGATGCCACTTCTCCCCTGGCAGATGCTATATCACCTTCAGCCTTGTAAATTTTATCGGCAGTCTCCTGGCGTGCAGAATTCATTTCAATCCTACAGATTACCAGCTCTTGCAAAGTATTCTGAAATTTCTGCCTTTTTTCCGTCATAACAGCAAGAGCCTTATTCAATTGGTTATTTCTTCTTTCATACTCAACAAGTGCTATGATTCCGTCTTTGTACATTTGTTTTGCACGGTCAAATTGTTGCAATGCTATGCTATGGTCTATTTCAGCTGCAATCATTTCTGCACTATCGCTCACCACCTTTCTACTAAGCTGCTGAAGCTTGTTTTCCAATGAAGAGATTTTAAATTCCAACGATTTTGTAAAGGCACCCATTTGGTTTTCTGTTGCAGTGATCTTCTGGTTGTAAAAGGTGATCTTTTGTTGTTTTGCACTCAGCTGTTCCCTGGTTCTTTCAACAAGGTTTGGATCCAGATAATCATCTTTGATATCAGCCAGTTGTAAGATGGTATCGCCCTTTTCAACAAAGTCACCCTCTTTTACCCACCACTTAACAATTTTTCCCGGAATGATAGAGTTCAATTGCTGCGGACGCTGTGATTGATACAGTGTTGTAACTGTACCTGAGGCATTAATATTTTGCGTCCATGGTAAAAACATAATTACACCCAAGCTCAATAAAATTCCATAAAACCAATACTTGATATTACTTGATTTGTTCGCCCTGTAAATATTGTTTACAGAAGATGGTTGATATCCTGTTTCCTTGAATATTATTTCAGCAACCTTATTCACCTGTTACCTCCAATTTGTTTTAAAACTTCATCAGGAGAACCAGCATATTTGATTGTCCCATTTTCCATATAGAATATTTCATCAGCATTTTTTGCAAAATCAAGGTTGTTGGTAACAATAATCATTGTTATATCCTTCATACCCAATAAATATGAGCAAATTGTATCCGTATGTGGTCCTCCAGCAACTTCAAAGGGCTCATCCATTAATAATAATGTGGGAGAACTTGAAAACACCCTCAGCAAAAGGATCTTCTGTTTTATAATACTACTTAGTCCTTTACCTGTAGCAGAAAGCATTGTGTTGAAACCTTGCGGCAATGAAATAATGAAATCCTTGATTCCAATCAAAGCTGCGAGTGACATTAATTTTTGTTGATCAATACTTTTATTACCCATTGTAATATTATCCATCAGACTTGCCTGAAAAATATCTTGCTCATTATAAAAGACACCTATATTTTGTCTATAGGCCATCAGGTCGTAATTACCAATGGGAATATCATTAATAAGGAGCGAGCCGGTTTGGGGAGTGATAGAACCAGTGGCCAATTCCATCAGAGTTGATTTTCCGGAAGAGGCATTTCCCATAACGCATATTTTATTCCCCTTTCGAATATTAAAATTTAAATTATGTAGTGCTTCTTTGTCTGGCTCATATGAGAAAGAAAGATCT
>CANJEF010000060.1 GCA_947472965.1 Sphingobacteriales bacterium | reverse complement strand
TGCAAAATGCATTTGCAAAAGATCCGGCTAAAAGATTTGGTGGTTGGGTGGTACGTTTCAAGGGAATGAAAGTGAACTTCACCATTGGAAATGAAAACGGAAAAAGGGTAAACTCAATAATGATTGGTGATGCTCCAATTGATATGCAAGAGGAATACAGTTTTGTTGCATGTGAACGCGATGGAGATCCTGATACAACAATTTGTCGCGTAGACAATGTAAAAGCTCCAACTCGTTTGGGTTTCACACTACATAGTGTAATTGAAGAATACCTCAAAACGAATTCTCCAATTGCCCCAAAATTAGAGGGGCGTTGCATAGCCACTGATGCACCAAATACGTTGCTTACACAACTGATGGGTGTTGGATATGAATTTCGCTAACTATTAATGTGGTAGCTTTTCTCTTAGTTTTCCATAAACCCATGTACCAAAGATTGCCATGAGAATCGTGACAGATATAGCTGCTGCGCCATAACCAAGCTGTGCAAATAGGGGACCAGGACAAGCTCCAGTCATAGCCCATCCAAAACCAAACAACAAGCCTCCATAAATCTGGCCTTTGTTAAAAGATTTTTCAGGTAGAATAATTTCTTCTCCTTGTATGGATTTTATCTTGAATTTTTTGATAATCAAAATTGAAATAGCACCCACCACTACTGCTGACCCGATTACGCCAAACATATGAAAACTCTGAAGCCTAAACATCTCCTGAATACGAAACCAGGAAACCACCTCCGCTTTAATCAGTACAATACCAAATATCAATCCAAAAAATAAGTATTTAAGATTGTGCCATGTTGGTGTTTCAACTTGTTCATCATTAATACACATTGCATCAAGTGACCTTACTTCAAAATCTGTATTTGTTGGTGTAGAATTATTTTGCATTTGAAATTATTTATAGAGATAGAATGAATGGAAGAATAAGATTGGCCATGATAAAACCACCAACCATAAAAGAAATTGTTGCTATCAACGATGGAAGTTGAAGATTAGACAATCCCATTATTGCATGTCCAGATGTACAACCACCTGCATAACGGGTTCCAAAACCAACCATGAATCCTCCCAATACCATCAATAAAAAACCCCTTGGTGTTCCAAGTGAAGCCCAATTGAATAAATCGGCTGGAACCAATCCACTAAAATCTGAAATTCCATATTCAGATAATTCACTAATAAGAGCCGGACTAACTATAATATCTGCATCATTTTTAAAGTAGAGTGCAGTAATGATTCCTCCGAGAAAAATTCCAAATACAAAAAAAAGATTCCAGATTTCTTTTTTCCAATCATATTGAAAAAAAGGAATTTTAGCAGGCATGCAAGCTGCGCAAACATGTCTTAATGATGAAGAAATTCCAAAAGTTTTATTTCCAAAAATTAATAACGTTGGAACCATCAATCCAATGATTGGTCCGGCTACATACCATGGCCATGGTTGCTTAACAAGTTCAATAAATGACATAAATGAAATTTCTTTTTTTGTAAATGATAAT
Source organism: Sphingobacteriales bacterium (assembly GCA_947472965.1). The sequence goes on along the minus strand of CANJEF010000060.1, from coordinate 5,646 downwards.
TGGCTTATATCAAAATTGCTTTAATTTGAAATTATATTAGGTGATAATTGTCACACCAAAATGAAATAACACTATCGTCCAATCCAATGGATGCTATTTCGTTCCATGGAAATCAGGCCATTATTTTCCATCTTTTTAAGTAGCCTGGATACAACCTCCCTAGAAGAGTTGATTTCATTGGCTATTTGCTGATGGGTTAGCATTAAATTATTGCCGAGCGACTTGGCTTGCTGTTTTAAATACCATTCAAGGCGCTCATCCATGTTCTTAAATGCAATTTGATCAACCACAATAAGCAACTCTTCAAACCGGCTTCTGTATGTTTCAATGACAAAGTGATACCAGGAGGTAAATTGTTTCATCAGCACATCCATGAACTGGATGGGGATCATAACAACTTCTGTCTTTTCAACAGCTAAAGCCATGATGGTACTTGATTGGTTTCGAGCCATGCACAACATGCTTAGTGCACAAGCGTTTCCAGTTTCAAGGAAGTACATAAAAAATTCCTCCCCGTCTTCTCCTTCCCTGTAAAGCTTGACTTTGCCATTTACAATTAGCATGGCATATTTAAAAAATTGACCAGGTTTCATCAACACTTCACCCGCTTCAAATATTGTTGATTCAGCATTATCGTGGATATAGTTTGCCAAGGTGATGTCGAACATTGGAAATGTTTTCATCAAATCTTCCGTACTGGAATTTGTCATGTTGATTGCTATTAGCTAAATATAATATTATCTACCCATGTAAACCATGAGAATCTGCACATCGCTTGGATTGATTCCTGAAATGCGTGAGGCCTGTCCAAGTGTACGTGGTTTTATTTTTTTGAGTTTTTCTTTAGCTTCAGCACTAATGGCTTGAACTCTTGTAAAGTCAAAGCTATCGGGTATTTCGAGTCCTTCCATTTGTCCCATTTTTTCCACCATCTCCTTTTCCTTGTCAATATAGACAGCGTATTTCATTTGAATCTCAGCCTGTTCAATTTCCAATTCAGTGTATGAATTGAAATGTTCTTGCAGAGATGGAATGTGTTGAATAACATCTTTTGCAGCAATGCCAGGACGCAAAATCAATTGAGAAAGTTTTTGTTTTTGTGTTAGTGCTGCAGAATTTGCTGTTTCAAAAAATAAATTGATGGAGCTAGGCTCAATGGATATTTCGTTGAATTTTTTAATGATGGAATCTACGTTTTCCCTTTTCTTTTTTACAGCAACAGAACGCTCTTCAGAAGCAAGTCCTATTTTATATCCTATTTCAGTAAGCCTGAAATCAGCATTGTCCTGTCGCAGTAAGGTCCTAAATTCTGCTCTTGAAGTAAACATCCTATAGGGCTCTTCTGTTCCTTTTGTAATCAGGTCGTCTATCAAAACGCCGATATATGCCTCACTTCTTTTTAGAACGAGTGGTTCCTTTTCATGAGCCTTGTTATGGGCATTGATTCCAGCCATGAGGCCCTGACAAGCAGCTTCTTCATACCCAGTTGTACCGTTGATCTGACCGGCAAAAAACAACCCACTTATTTGCTTCGTTTCCAAAGAATAATGGAGCTGGTGTGGTGGAAAATAATCGTATTCAATTGCGTAACCAGGCCTGAACATGCGGCAGTTTTCAAAGCCAGATATCTTTGTAAGTGCTTGATACTGAACACTTTCGGGTAATGACGTAGAAAAACCGTTCAAGTATATTTCAACTGTATTGAAGCCCTCCGGCTCTACAAATAACTGATGCCGGTCGCGGTCGCTAAAGCGGTTTATTTTATCTTCTATGCTCGGGCAATAGCGGGGACCAGTTCCTCCAATCCTGCCAGTGAACATGGGGCTTCGGTCAAAGCCTGTTTTCAGCGTATCATGAACATCTTGACTGGTATAGGCAATCCAGCAACTTTTCTGCTGATCAGGACGAATTCTATCAATATCTAAGTAAGAAAATCCTGTTATGTCATCATCTCCTTTTTGCTCATCCATTTTTGAGTAGTCGAGGCTTCTGCCGTCCAATCGAGGCGGGGTTCCGGTTTTCAATCGGTCGCTTTCCATACCCAATGAAACAAGCTGTTCAGTAATGCCCGTTGCAGCTTTTTCCGCCATTCTACCCCCACCAAAGGTTTTTTCTCCAATATGAATGATGCCATTGAGAAAGGTTCCATTGGTAAGTACGACCGACTTAGCCTTGATTTCATTTCCCATTCCTGTTACAATTCCAACACACCTGTTGTCTTCAATCAGCAGGCCATTAACCATATCCTGGTAAAAGAAAAGATTGGGCGTTGCTTCAAGTATCTCCCTCCATTTTTGGGAAAACAACATACGATCACTTTGTGCACGTGGGCTCCACATGGCAGGTCCCTTTGAACGGTTCAACATCCTGAATTGTATCATGGATTGATCCGTTACAATTCCAGAATAACCACCCATTGCATCGATTTCCCTCACAATTTGTCCTTTGGCAATGCCTCCCATGGCTGGATTACAGCTCATTTGGGCAATTGTTTGCAGGTTCATTGTAACCAACAAAACCTTGCTACCCATGTTGGCAGCTGCAGCTGCGGCCTCACAACCGGCATGTCCGGCACCCACTACAATTACATCATATACTGGAAACATATCGCGAAGTTACAAACTAGGGGGAATAAGACAATCAAATTCATCCCTTTAGGTAGTTAAGCAGTGCCTTGTTTATGGACCAATCAAGTTGTTCCACGTGGAACATTAGCCACATCCAAATTTCTGCACCAATCAAATTGTTCCACGTGGAACATCAACCACATCCAAATTCTTGGACAAGCACCACCCTTTGCTTGCTTCGGTGTTGTTTGATTGAAATACCCATTTCAAGGAAGTTCGGGTTTAAGATATTTTTCCGGTGACCCTTGGTGGCATACCCTATGTCCAGCAAAAGCATGATAATGGAGAGTAATGGGTCGTTTTTCCCGGTATAAATGTTCTCAGAGGCGCATTTCTTATAATTCGAGAATGCTATTCGAGCGGAATAGTCACGCCCATCAGTTCCTATGTGACTGATCTGATCAGAATTATTAGCTAAATCAGTAGCATGTTCAATTGCAACATCATTTAAAATTCCATTAACGGATAGTATGGGAAGGGATTCAGCACTAAGAAGATCATTAATTAGACTAGTAGCGTCTTTCCCATTCGCTTCAGGGAATGTTTTTAAGAACGGGATTATACATTCCCGTGAGAATACGGATGGGTGTTTTCTAACGTAGTTTGTGAGGTATAGGAATTCTTGCTCTTCTTTCGTTAATCTAAACGAAAGGAACTGTTTCTCTGCATGGGCCAAAAGAGACTTATCTATAGGAAGTGAGTGCGAGAAGGGTTTGTCTGATAACTTGAATTGTGCCTGACTGAAGCAAGCAAAAGAGTAGAACGACAGAAAAAGAAAGAAAAACGAATGTTTCACGTGGAACAATTTAGAAAAATGGTTAGCTTATGAAGCATGGCGCATTCACTTATGACCAAAATAAAGCAATAAAAGAGTGTCTTCCATTGTTCGCATTGTTAATTGGTCTTTTTTTAACTTGTCCTTGTAGCCAAAGAGATGTAGAAGTCCGTGGAAAATTACGCGATGAAGCTCCTTTCTAAAGGGAATGTTTAATTGAGAGGCATTATCTTTCACCCGATCGACACTGATATAGATTTCTGCCTGGATGGGATCTTGTGGAGATAAAGACAAATCAAATGTTATAATGTCTGTATAGAAATCGTGATTCAGGTGTTGCTTATTGATAGACAGCAAATAAGGATCATCACAGAAAATAATATTAAGGGAGGCAATCGGTCGTTTGTACTTGTTGGCTGTCTTAATCATAAATTTCTTAAGCAACAACCTGTTGCGCAACTGGGGTAAAGAACACTGATAAAAAAGATTAATTTGTTTCATAGAAGATGAATAAAAGTACAAGAAATCCACTTAAGCAAAGTAGTTTTGCAGTCCGAAACAATAGAGATGCATAAAAAATTATCAGAACTGGAACCTGGAGAGAAAGCAACAATCGTGTCTCTTGAAGATGAAGAACTTATATTAAAATTAATGGAGATGGGCTTTCTGCCAGGAGAACAAATCTCGGTTGAACAAATTGCGCCCCTCGGCGATCCCATATCAGTAATGATTTCCGGTTATCAAGTTAGTCTGCGAATTAATGAAGCAGACAGCATAATTGTTGAAATTTAATTCATATCTATTTGATTTTCAATATATTATGAAAATTGGTTTGTATTTTGGCACCTTTAACCCCATTCATAATGGGCATTTGATTATTGCTAGCTACATGCAGCAATCTACGCCATTGGATCAGGTTTGGATTGTGGTGTCCCCACAAAATCCATTTAAAGTGAACCATAGTTTACTAAATGAATACCACCGATTGGCACTGGTTAGGTTGGCATTAGAAGGAGAAAATAATATCCGGGTTACAGACATTGAATTTCAATTACCTAAGCCATCGTATACAATTAATACGCTTACGTATTTGGAAGAAAAATATCCGCAACATGAATTTGCAATTGTGATGGGAAGTGATGGATTACAAAATCTTGATAAGTGGAAAAACAGTGAGCTTATCATGAATAAATTTCCGATCTATGTATATGAAAGACCGTCCTTCCCGATAAGAAATGATCTTCCGATAAAAGAGCTCGTTCTTACAGACACGCCTCTATTACAAATATCAGCTTCAATGATACGGAAGATGATTCAGCAAGGAAAATCAATTCGATATTTTGTTCCTGATGAAATTAAAGAAGAGATTGAAAGAAATGGGTACTATAAAATTATTCAAAAAACTGAATGAAAAATTCTTACTTCTTAAAAAACGAGGCCAAGAAGAATTGCTGATAATGCAATAATCGGAGCTGGGATTTTTGTGTACATCAATAATGAAAAAGTAGTGATAAGTACCGAGAAGAATAAAAAAGAGTGTATACTTGGCGATCCAAAAAGAGGAATAATAGCATCTTTAATAAGATACACTACACCAGCAATCATGATACCAACTACGGCAGCATTAATTCCTTTCGTGAATTTTTGAAGAACCGAAAAACGATGAAGGTTTTCCCAAACAGGATAGAAAAAAAGCACCAACAAACAGCTTGGCAAAAAAATACCTATTGAAGCGATTAAACAACCAAGCGCTTGGTATAAAAATCCTTTTGAGGACATAGATACTCCGCCGACATAAGAAGCGATAGAAAAAACGGGACCGGGGATGGTACGAACAATACCTGCGCCAGTTAAAAATTGATCTCGGCTAATTTTAATGACATTTTGATTTTGTTGTTTAACGCGGGTTGATTGTGGGCGGACTACATATTGTTCATACATCATGGGGATTAGTACATCAGCACCACCAAAAACTATGCTACCAAAGCGATACATGTTTTCAAAAAGATTATAAGGTGTTCTTTCTTTCCACTGATTTTTTCTAGCAGCTTCGGAAAAAATACCACTCATAATAAAAATAAGACCGAATAGAATAAGGAATTTGAAATTAATTTTTTTCGGCGTCCAAGTAATGATATTGGGTGCAGTCTTTTCAAGCAAACCTGAAACAACTGTAGCAAAAATAAATACGCAGGGGAAGATCCATGGTGAATTAAAAAAAACAAAAGTAGCAACCATAGAAAT